>JAFGEK010000160.1 GCA_016931625.1 Deltaproteobacteria bacterium
AGTCGCAGGCAGGATTTTTGCGAGCACGCGGTCGCAAGTAGCGGATTTCGTGAAGATCGACGGGAGACATTTAGGGACACCCCCTAACAAAAACCTGGCATATTTTTATATACTAAAGATAAAAATGGGAACAACTGATGGCCCGATAAAATGAGGTAATATCAAGAGGCAGTGATACCATAACTGACAAATACTCTCGATAATGCGGTGAAAATTGGATACGCAAGAATTGATCAAAAAAACCTATACTATAGATGTTGCCTTTTTGTGGCGCTGTTTTATTTTTAACTACACCAAATGTAACATCAATACGATGTATCATTAATAATCCGCCAAACCCATATTGCGCGCTATCATCTACTTTGGGCTTGCCTAAGTATTCTGCATATATGCCAAGACCAAATGAGCTCTTAGTGTGACAGCGGCCACCTTTATTAAATTCGACGGCTAGTGCCCCCATAAAACCTAAAGCAAAATCGCCTCCATCTTTATTAAAACTTGCACCAATTGATAATGGTAAGGCTAAATATGGATAGGGTTCACCTAAGTCAAAACTAAACTTATGCTTTGATTCATCACGTTGTTTAAAAAAATCACGCTGCTTGGTAGTTAATAATGTTTTACCATCTTGCATCGCAAAACTACCATCCACTTCATCGTTAATAACAAAAGAAATAACATCAGACATAGTGATAATACCATGTTGGGTGCAGTAATCTTTAAATAACGATAGCGATACACCATCAAGAACAATAAGCAATGCTGCTCCTTCTAATTTTTTTAGTAAGTCATCCGGAGAAGCTACTCGTATTATAGGACGCAAAAACGTGAGCCGATCATTGAATAATGGCTTCTCAAGTAATGCAGCTATGGCATCACGGTACGCAAAAAATGAAGCTCCCGACGCAATTACTACCACCGGCATGCATGCTGGGGCTGCTTGCTTATATTCACATAAATTAGTAGGCATCACCTCCCCTATTAACTTTACCTGACGCTCAACACTTAAAATTTGAGATGGTGTTAAAGGAGAATTTGTTATTGAGACTGCATTTATAACTGATTGCGTTGATAGTGTTTGTAACGCGGTAACTAAAAGAAAAACAAAACCAATTGACATATAGCTACCTATACTTAGTGTTTATTAACCAAAACAATACCAATAATACCCAGGTTAAGCATTCATTCTACTTTCTTTATGCTTGGCAAGATAGTGATAAAAAACATATTGATAAAAACACATACAATTCATTACCTATATTTAAATGGCTTAAAAAATACTATGGCTGCTATGTTTTTACCGTTCTAACTATAAAATAGGTCAGATTTGTTGCATACTATAAGTATTATGTCATTTAATCCACTAAACTTATTCATTTCTATCATTATCAACAGCATTGGTTTTGGTTTATTTATCTATGGCAAACGTTCACATAGATTTTTATTTATTATAGTCGGAGTTATCTTGCTATTCTTCCCATATTTCGTATCCAGCATTACAATGATGCTCATAATTACTATCGGACTGTTTATTCTTTTGTGGCTTCTGGTACGTCAATTCAGATTTTAAAAATGTTTTGAGAATTAAAATAAATATGCAATACCAAGACCACCACTTTTAACAAACACTGTATTAGTATTATCGTCTTGTTTAAATTTAGCGACACCCATATAACCGTATAATCCTGCAACTATAGTGGCACTCAATTGATAATCAACACCAAGCAATAATCCACCTTGCAAACCCAATGGGATTGCCCCTTGCGGCGGAGGTGAAGTTTGAGCGTTAGCATTATCGCTACCTGCCATGCCTGCATCTTCTGAAGCTTTTGCCGCGCTAGCAAATTCTTTTTTAGTTTGATCATAAATCACAAATCCACCGTCAAGGGCACCAGTAACCATTAATTTACTAAATTTATAACGCAGGCCAAATGCCATGCCAAAATCATATTCCGCATGAATATAATCACCATCAGAACCTACTAAGTTTGCACGGCGATAAATAAAACGTGGCTCAAAAAACACATTACTCAAGGTAACTCGATAACCTGCTCGCAACTCGGTTGTTTGATCCATTCCTTTAGTAAGGGCGTTGCGTAATCCCATAAAAAATAACGGGCCATGCGCAAATATAGTAGGTATATCACCTTGCCCTTTATTACTGTCTTTAACGTATGGAATTTCCTGCATTTTAGTATCAAAAATTTTCGCGGTAGTGTTCTGTTGCGCCTGTATCTCAGCAACAAGTAATCTTTGGGATTCGCGTTTTTTTACCAGATAACGACCTGGAGGCAACCTAACTCTGGTAATACCACTAGCGGCTTGAGTGATCTCTGTCAGCATTAGCTGCTTTTCAGCGTCTACTATATAGTATTGTCCTGCAATTTTATCTGACTGTATTTCAATATTAGCGCTACTGCGTGCAAGTCTTGAAAGTACAACATTACCTTGACCCGTCAGCGAAAAACTATATGACGGATGTTGCACACCCCCGCGACTTGTAATCGTTTCTTCTACCGTTCGATAATGTGCATAACGATAAGCTTCTTCTAAGGTAACAATTTCATCAGCATTAGCATCCGCAGCCCCATATAAACCCGAAATCCAATTGTGGGTAAAAAACGAACCTTCAATTTTATCAGATTCTTGCGATATCTCATCTTCACTACTAGATGTGATTATTATCCGTCCTTCAACTTCGGGGTCTTTTAAAAATTCTATTTCATACGCTGGCCCCAATGTGGCCCCTTTTGCTCTAGTTAAAGCACCACTCTTGCATGAGTCCATCAGGGTTATCGAAACTTGCGCTTTGGTTTGAGCAAGCATGCTACGCAATTGCGCAAACGGTAACTTTGAACCTTGCATGTGCAAATTCGCGCCATCGCCATGGCCAGAATAATAAAAGAACAAAAGTGAAATCGCTGGTTGTTTATCGTTTTGTTTTGAATCATTAATATCGGCAAAAATTCGTTTTAAATCTTTAGCTTGAGCATTTTTTAATAAATGTATGTCATGCGTATCAAACCCAGCTAAATCAACTAGCACCTTAGCTACTTTTTCGGCATCAGTTGCAGCATAACGAAGTTCTAATTCATCATTAAGGCCGTGGTCATTACCAACAATAATAGCTAAATAGCGAGGTCGATTAGTAATAGCGCTACCTAATACTGGCGTAAGTAAAAATAACAACTGCAATAACCACAATAAAAACTTAGTCTTCACGCTATTCTCTTCGTACGATAATTAAATGATGAACTCCCGGCAAATCGATGGTTTTTAGACCTTCCTCCATTGAGTATACTTTATAATTAACCGCCTGCACTGCTTGCTCAATGCTGGCAAAATCTAATGCTTTATCAGTAAATATCCCAATATAATACTCTGTTTCTTGTGATGTATCCAGCACTAAGCTACCCGGTAAAGGCATATCGACACCTGCTTCTAGTTTAATGCTTTGCTCGCCATGATATGGATAATATGCGGTGACTTTGCCTGACTCTTCAACACCAACAAGAAAAAAGAAACTTGGTTGATTATTAGATACCACAAATCGCAAAGCATCATCAGTTTGATATGCATCGCCAGATCTCCCTTTTAAAACTTCACCTTGACGTTGCACAAAAAAGCGCAGATTCGTCCCTTTTATACGAATTGCGTTTGTATTTTGCGATTTGTTGAGCAAATCATCATGATGAGTAAACATTATCAATAAGACACAAGCAGCTACTGCTGCAGACGCCATTAATAATTTCGGTAACTCTACCCATCGCCAAATCTTATTGCGTTGTTGTCGTTTAAACCTGTATTGTTGGGCAACATGTATGAGTTGTGCAATATGGGCTTGCTCAGTATCATGTTCGTCTTGAAACAAACGCAACCTCATCTGACAGGTATGGCAAACATTCAAATGTTCTGCGTGAAGCGCTTGTTGATAATCACCGGCGACGATCCGATCTAGGACGATATCTGATAGACACTCATTTAATCGATGGCCGTTATTTTTCATCTGCCTACTCACAGTTTTTGCTTTGCTCGCATTTCTCTAGCAATTGTTCGATTTTTTTTAAGTGTTTACCTATAGTACGTCGCGATTTATTGGTTAGATTTGCAATTTCTTCCTGGGTTAAACCATCAAGATAACGATATACCAATATTTGTTGCCCGATTATATCAAGCTGCACCAACAAATTTTGTAAACTATCTTTAATATAATATCTTTTATTCGGATCTGTATTGGGACGAATACTCCAGTTTATCACCTGCTGCGATTGCTCTCGTAAAATTCTGCGTTTGCTTGAACGAATTTTATTAAGACAATGATTGGTAGTGATACGATAGAGCCAACTAGCGATATCGGCATCACCCCGATATTGAATACCCTTTTGCATCACAATAATAAATACCTCCTGAGCAGCATCTTCGGCCTCAATAGAGTTGCGCAGCATACCTCTACATCGACGCACAATGCTGGCACCATAACGACGACATATTTCTGCAACATCTAACTCCATAGGTTTAATGCCCTATGTATTTATTCATCGGTTATTAATTACCTTGTTTCTTTTAAATTTGACACCACTAATAAAAATAATTGGGAACATTATAATTAAAAGTTTTATAGCTACTCAGCACCCCACCTGGCGCTTACCACGCCAGGAAATGACATAAAAGAAACAAATTTAAAATAAATCCTGGCAAACTTGGTGTAATTTCGACTTTAATTCCTGTCATTTCGAGCTTCGCTGAGAAATCTTGTGCTTTAAATGTATAGGCTTAGATCCCTCTTTACGTTCGAAATGACCTCCCCCTTAACCTGACTCTTAGTCTCATTTTTCACTTTTATCGGAATTGGATTCCTACTTTCGTAGGAATGACGAGGAGTTACGTAAAACTCTC
>JAFGEK010000161.1 GCA_016931625.1 Deltaproteobacteria bacterium
CCCGGCTTATGTATATTATCTTGTTCGAATGTTTTAATATATTTAATAAAACTGTCTATCTGTGTATAAATTGCTTTAAAATTTGTGATTTGATCAAAATCATCAGCAAGATCGTTTAAATTTTGCTCATTGCTAAAATATTCTGCAATATTATTTATTTTACTATATCTCTTCTTAATATTTGCAATATGATTTTCAAATTCTTTTAATATATCTAAAATTTGATTAATGGTCATATTTGCAATATCTCTACCAGTAATGCTATTTACTGCTGATGAAATGCATGTTCTCAGCTTCTGTAAATGTGAATTTATATTTTTTTCAGTTTCATCTATCAACTGTGATGCTTCATGACTATGCTTTATATCTGATTCTGTTTTCTTCTTTATCTTTGGCACTCCTTTCTTCGGCACTCCTTTCTTCGCTGAATCCCCATCTTTAATTAAGGCTAACGTTTTTTGGATCACCTGTACGCCTTGCTCTACTTTAACCACTGGCTGCGTATCAAATTGAGCATGATTATCACTAATAAACTCAGCACGGGTTTTAACCGTGGGCGGATCAGTTTCGCTTAATACCAACACCTGCGATTTACCCTCTACCTCATAAGCAATAACCGCATGTCGTTGTGAAACACCATTGACATCCATAGTACCGGTTTCTATGCGCGCGTTTGAAATGCCAGCTTGTTTAGCTACGTCTGTTTGAAATCCTGGCAGCATTACTGCGGCCTCGTCATAGCAACACTGAAAACCGGTAGCGAATAAATCATCACCCGAAAGCTCTTTTACACCTTGGGCGTTTTCTTTCTTTTGCGCAGCTAACTTACCTAAAATCGCTTGGCGCAACTTCATATAGGCACTGTTAGTACCAATATCTTTTTCTTTAAATGCTTTTTTAGCATTCTCAAGATCAATGCCTAATGCTTCACACTGACCCTTGATTATAAATAGCTCATCTTTAGTTAGTTGACTCTCATCTTGCAGAAGCTTTTGAAACATACGACCGCAATCGTCTTGAAATACTTGTGCAAAAGCCTTTACATATTTAGTCGCAGTCTCAATCCCAGCCTTACAATGTTGTATCGCATCTTCACCTGCTTGCAGCGCCTTATTAAATTTATTTTTAATGCCAGGGTTTTTACCGTTTTTGGTGCTAATATTGATGCTATAATTATCATTCTTAGCTGTTTTAACATCAACTTCATTTATCCTATAAGGGCTACTAGCAAATTCTACGCCCTTAGTAATTTCTATATCTTTCGAATGTATTTTGCTAATGATCCGCCGCACATCAGCACCGCGTAAATAATAAAAATCTAACCCGCGCTGCACCGCCATGCTCGGTAATACCACTGCCAAAACTCTAGCAAAATTAACATTAATTTCACAAAATTTGGCCCATTTTTCTTTTAACGTACCTTCTTGCACAAGCATTTGTAATAATGGCCAAGCATAATTGGGACCACAAAGATACAATAAGGTAGCCACGGTGAAAGCTGTCGATTGATAATTTACTACGGTGTGGGCAAACTCATTTTCAAGCACCTGAGTTGCGATTTCATTGCGTATTTTTTCTGGTAATTTTAACAAATATGCAAAGGGGTCATCACCTTCTTTTAACACTACTTTTAAAGTATTTTCTAAATATGGTCTAATAAGTGCATTTAAAGCTACTGCACTTTTCACAAACTTTGTTTTTACTGCTTCGCTAATGCCTTTTTTACCAATAGTTAATAATTCACTACCTTGACTTAATAGCCAACGGTTATTAAGACGCAGCAATTTTCGGCCATAACGAGTAACTCTAAATGCTTTGCAAAGCGGTAACCCCATGGAAATAACTTCAAATAAAAAGCCAAAGCCAGCAACAGATAACTCGTCATAGGTTACCGAATTAAGACCAGTATTCAAAGCCAGCTTGATTCTATCACGTCCACTTATAGCGCCATAGGTATTAGTTACTAGCACACCACCTACAGCCGCAAAAAACATCTTCTTGCCAATCATCTTAATAAAGGGAGCACGCCCCAATGTTAGGGCAAGCCCAACTGTACCTAAAGTTCCCAATATTAAATTCGTTTTCCAATCTAAAGCTTGGGCTTCAACTAACAAGGTTTTAAAAACTGCCACCTTTTTAGGATCTTTAAATTGTTTTAGCAGCGCCTCATCTTTAGGCGCACCTTGCTTTTCAGCATCGGCAATTGCCTTGGCCACAAAACTAACTGCGGCAAAATTTTCACTAATATAACTTGCCATGGCCATAGCTTTTTTTTCATCGCCTTTAGTGAGATAGGCTTTAAACTCACTCATGGCCACTTCGACAACTTGTTCGGCTGTTAAAATATTTTTTTCTAAACCATCTTTTTCTAACATCAAGCGCATTTCATGTAAGAGCTCTACGTAATCTTTGCGCTTTTTACGTTCATCCTTGATTACTTTATTGATTATATTTAAGCGAATCGATGTAGCATCCCCCAACATCTGCTTGGCGTGTTCTTTTACTTTCTCATCTTCACTAGTACGATATAAATCAATTGCCAACCATTGTGCTTGTTTTAATTTTGACCCAGCGAGATCTAACTTTTTCTTTACATTAGCATAACGATAGCCTTGCACCATCGTCTTTAAAAACTCAAATTCTAAGATCAATTTTGGCGCTAACGACGAGTTTTTAAGACACGAGATAAGTATCTGCTCGCAAATATCTAACAAATCTTTATTGGCACTATTACCCGCAAAATGTACCAACATCGCTAAAATATCGCGGCTTTCAATATTTATTTCTGCCTCACCGCTTAAACCAGAAACAATAGCAATATTTAATGGACTACCAACTATAACTGCCTGTTCTTCGCTTATCGATAGTAGTGGCTTTAAACCCAGAGAGATTTCTAATGCCTTAGTTAACCTAGCGCCTTCAGTTTTTTTGTTGTCATTTAAACCAGCAATTTGTGAAAGCGCCACATTTTGTTTAGCCGCGATACGCTTGATTGCTAAATTTATCCCCTGGTCTGTATCGTTAAGCAGTTCATTAGCTAACTCAATTTTTTTCAATAATGGATCATCTTGAAAACTAACATCACCCACAGCTTTGCTAAATGAAACATTGATAGGTGGTATAGTGCTACCACCATCGCTTTCTTTTGCAACCTCATTTTCTGCAACTGCTTTCTTTTGTAATATCGTCTTACAATCTAATAGATCTAGTTTGGCCGCTGTATATAATCTATCAACTTTATCAAAAATGGCGTTATATCGCTTTTCATTTTCCTCTTTACCATATGCTAAAGTCGCACTTACTGGGGCGCTTGATATCATTGAATACGGATCACTTTTTTTACTTGCCTCGGCCTCTCCAAGACGCTGACGAAATGAAATAAGTACGCTATCCTTCTGTATTACTTGTGCTGCTTCTTGATAAATAATGCTACGCTGCTTTAGCCGAAATTCGCGTTGCTCATCATCTTCATCAGCATACGAAGGCGCTATAATTATTGGTACTTCCGCTACATAATATTCTGTATACTTTTGCGGATCAGTAAATAACGACTTAGATTTATCAGCAGCGCTGCTGACTAATTGTACCTCGTTATCACCTAATAACCGCAGAGCGGTTTGGTAGGCAGCTAATGCTTCGGCATTTTCTCCCTTTTTATAAAACATTTGCGCCACTGTTTGTAAAAGTTCAGCCTTGGCGTAGGCAATCTCTTTAATGAGCTCAGCATTTTCTCTACTTGACTCTTTGCTTTTCTTAACTAAGCGGTCAAAAGGGGCTAACACGGCTTGTAGCTTGTTGCCCCCTACTGCAATATTTTCAAAATTGGCTGCTATTGATATTGACATACTAGCAGCTATTTGTAGTTCTAAAAATTCAAGCTGAGCTTCTAAATCATCTGCGGCTTTGCTTAATTTTCTTTTCTTATCGATTAGTAATGCTAGCTGATCGCTATCTAATATTCTCTCATCATATTTATTTGCCTGTGTCACTCGTTGCTTTTGCGTCGCTCGCGCCTGCTGGTGTTCAATTAGAGTTTCTTTTATGCCTAACAATTCGGCGCGAGTTGCAATCAACAATTTCTCAGACCCCAATGGCGTATTAGTTAAATTTATAAAAGTACCAGCAGGGATTTTAAGGTCGGGATCTTCTTGGGCCTTTAAAATTAAATTATATGTGTCACTGTCTTTTTCATACTGCGCCGCTAAATTAACAAGTAACGGCATTAAATATATCCATTTGGTATTATCGTCTTCTGATATTTTTATATTGTATATATTCTGTAAAAGCCCGCTAATATCAACATCCTCGGTAAGTTTATTTGTATCCAAGGCTATTTTTGCTTGCGTAAACCTATTTTTAACCAATATTCCTTGTTTCTGTACTACAGCTTGGGCGCGATTAATCTCCTGTAATTCTTGCTCTGGTTTTTTACAATTTTTTATTATTATTGAGTTTATTGCTTTATTTGTACTCTCATCTAAACTAACTTTAGCAGTAAATGACTTATTACCTTCATTAAACTTTGCAATGTCAGGATTTTCATCAATTATCTGATCAAGTGAATCTCTTGCAATATAACTGCTATCACCAGCGGCTGTTTGTGCTGCTATTCTTAAAGCTTGGTTTTTAATAGTGCTTATCGGAATTATTTCGTTTTTAGCTTCTGAATTTTCTATCGGTGATACCATATTAAAATCACACTAAATCAAGGGTTTATTACATCTTTTACACTATATAGACCTCTAAATTTTAATTATCGCACGAAAACACAATAATGGTGCGTTATAATTCAACAATCATTGCTTTTTTTGATCACAAAAGGTTCTATTTATATATGCAAACAATAGCTGGCACCACAAAATCTTTAGGGGTAATAACTTTTTTATTAATCTTACTTTTCGCTATTTCACCTGCCTTCTCAGCCGCCAATAGCGCCCGTGTTTTTGTAATTAACCCGGCTAAAAGCCAAATGCGCTATAGTTTTGATTATTCTCTGCATGATATTAAAGGGGTATCCCATGAAATTGCTGGTAAATTACTGCTACACCCAGATGGTAAAGTGCAAATGATGCTGCGCAGCGCTGTGATAAGTTTTAAATCAGGGGATAGCAATCGTGACGTGCATATGCTTGAAGTAATTGAAGGCGCTACTTACCCTTATGTGGTATTTAAAGCGGTCGCCCAACTAAAACCTGAACAAATACAAATAAATAAACCTTTTACGATGGCGCTTAAAGGTGAATTAGATTTTCATGGTCAAAAACACCTTGAAACCATACCAATTAAAATACAAAAACTTGCAATAACTGAAGATACAAAAAAAAATGTACTGACAATACGCGCCAAAGGTGCCTGGTCTATAAGTCTTGAAAAATACAAAATCGAGCGACCATCTCTAATGTTTGTTAAACTTGATGATCGATGCAATATTGACTTTGACTTGCAGCTTGAGGAACAATCACCATGAAAAACCCCTTGTCTTCTATGGCGTTTATTATAATTTCAATGCTGCTGAGTATTTCATCATGTAAAAATGAGAACAATCCACTGATGAACCCAGGAGATAACTGTATAAGCTGCCATGATGGCAGTGAAGCCTCAAAATTTACCGCCGCGGGTACAGTATATGCTGACCCTGAAGCTGCCGCTGATTCTGGATTAGCCGGGGTTGAAATACATATTACCGATTCAGAAGGGCATAGCGTAACTTTAAAATCTAACGATGCGGGTAATTTTTATACTGCCGAAAAACTAACGCCCCCGCTAAATAAAGAAGTACGTAAAAACGGCATTACGATTAGCAGTTCTACCCAAGCCGATACTGGTGCTTGTGCGACTTGCCATACTATACCACCAGCACAACAAACATCTGGGAGAATATATTGGCGAGAGGAGTAATTTTCGTGTTTTAATTACCAGATACGAATCACCCCAAAATCATCAAAAACTGCATCGATACTGGCGATTGGTAAATTTTCAGCTTGGGCTTGCGCTGCTAGCATGCGGTCAAATGGATCACGATGCAATCCTGGTAATGCCCCAGCACGCTGAGCATGTTCAATCGATATCGGTAAACTTTCAAAACCTTGTGCCGCCATACAACTAAAAATATCACTAGCAACTGCTGCTGCACCTGGTAATTTGCCAATACGAAATTTTGTACTGATCTCCCATGCTGTTGCCGCACTTATAAATACTTGCGTGATTTCATCAGCTATAAGCTCTTGTACGACTTTTGTAAGTCTGTCGTTACCCTCAAGCCACCAAATAAATGCATGCGTATCAAGCAATAGACGGTTTACTGTTGCCATGCATCAAGCTCTTCATTAGGCAATGGTTCAAAAAATGCATCAGTAATCTTAATCAAGCCGCGCATAGAGCCAAATTGGCGACCTGTAGCACCAGTTACTGGTACAAGGCGCACCATAGCCTTTTTGCCTTTGGCTATAATCACCGGCTCTCCAGCACAAGCTCGTTCAATAAGCTTAGACAATTGTGCTTTTGCTTGATGAATTGGTACATTCATAACTTAGACAATATGACTTAGTCATAATTTTGTCAAGGTAATCAAGTGACTTACATTTTTAACAATGAGCTAATTTTAGCTTTTAATGGTGTAAACGTTGGTAGAAATTTACAATTAGCTATGTCGGTAACGTCGTAACTTCCATGGTATTAACAGTATAAACGCAAATAGCCACATGTTGTTAAGTGCTATATCAAAACTATTACAACCTCCACCTTTACTATCACCATTAGTACTACCACTATCACCGTCAGTATCAATTGGTGGTTGGGTCGTTACCGTAGTGCTGCTACTGCTATCTTCATTATAAAAAGACACTTTGCCTGTATAACTAGCTAATCGTTGATAGCCTCTTTGCTCCCAAGCTAATAAATTTAATAGATGCGCTGCTAACATACCATGAGCTGTAGTTAAATTGCTATCTGGCCCATATGGCCCCCAATAAACACGATTAATTAATTCATTAATAACATTAGGATCAGCAGCAGCACCGTTTACATATGATAAAACTGCAGCACACATCATTTCAACATAGGCCTCACCATCATTAAGCCCTGCATTAACTTCAGATGCATAAAAACCACCATTAGTTATCAAATAAAGAGCGGCCTGTGCTATTTTTCGCGCGGCGGCGCTTTCTTTGCTATCACTTGCTTTAGCTGTAAAAAAGCTTTGGGTATCAGCATCAGTTGCACTACCGTCATCATCAATATAAGCGAGTGCAAAAGCAGCATAGGTTTTAAAAGCCAAATGCGCATCATACCATCCACATTGAAGACGTTTGCGCAAAGCCAAAATTTGGTTCTCGGTAAGTATGTCTTTGCGATAAGCTAACTCACCGGCTGCCCATAAATGCTGCCAGTCATAATTATCAGCACTTGTATTACTTACACCGTCGAAATCACACTCGCTATCATCTGCGCCATAATCAGTGCCATTTTTACCGCAGCAGCTAATACCACTGGTAGAACAACTTGCACCTCCTTCGCTACTCCATGAACCACGACCGGCACAATATTCATCAAATAGTTGATCAATTGCCACTGGCCATTGAGTATCATTACCAAAATCAACTTTACTTGATGAATTTACGTGCCGCGCCTGGCTATTAGTCCTATCTGTATTAAAATTTAGAGTTGTTGGTGCTAAAGTATTGTTGGTTTTCTGAATCACTACACCAGTGCCTGGTGGATTGTTGGTATTTGGTTCATCATCATAATGATCATATGAATAAGAGTGCCCCTGATCATTAGTCCCGCTACCATTAATATCGTCACCATCGCGTGGGTGATCAAAGAAAATATAAAATTTAATTTCTTCAACCGCGAGGTTAGCAACACTAGTACCCGCTTTGGGCGTAAGCGTCAGCTCATGACGTAAATTTTCACCCGGTAACAGATAATGATATCCTTGTGCATCGGCATTTAATACCGGGGTAGCGCGCGCAATAGAAATATCAGCAACTTCTGAATAAGCTTCAAGACTAAATTTAATTAAAGGATACCCCATATTATTTTGCACGTAGAGTACCAGCTTGTTGGCGCCATTACTTAAATCTACTGAATCACTTTCAGGTCTCACTACTACGTTATAACGCGAGGCCCATAAACAATCGCACCAATGTGCATAAGCTATGCTAATCGAAGTAAACATAGCTAATAAGATAGCAACAGCTAAACATAAGTTACGCCATTGGTGCATAAATTCCTCCTTTTAGATTTCTGCTGCTAAATACAAATTTAGGTACGTTGCCAACGCCGACGATAAATTAAAATTAGACCTATTATTATAAGTGACAGCAAGATATTTTTTGCCTCGTTATTATTATTACTGTTACATCCACTAGCTTTAATTGTAGTGTCACTGCTTTGATTGTTTTGATTTCCAGCAACTTCAACAGCAAAGCTCCGCTGCGCTGCCTGCATTGCCGGTATACCATCGTCTGTTACATTTAAAGTAATAGTATAGCTACCACCCGCATTAAATAGATGCTCTTGCGTCTCAGTATTATAGATCGCCGATGAATCATTAGTTGTAGAACTAATAGCCCATCGCCATTTCAAGGTATTGCCATCAGGGTCCGTACACCCTGAAGCATCTAAATTAACTGTTAAAGGTGCCTTACCTGATAGTGGCGTAACTGTTGCCGCTGCACAATTTGGTGCATGATTAGTTTGATCACTAACCGTAATCGTCCATTCACGACTATTCGATGCCACAGGTTCGCCTGTATCAGTTGCGGTTAAACTGACGGTATAAACACCAATTGTACTATAACTATGAGTTACATTGGTTGCAGAGCTAGTTTGGCCATCACCAAAGTCCCATACAATATTAAAATCATGATCTTCAGGATCATAAACACCAGAGGCATTAAACGTTACATCAACATTTGGCCGCACCACTATTGGGGCAACTGAAGCACTATCTAATACTGGCGCTTGATTGTCTACAACTGTGACAATAGCAAAATCATTACCGGTTAATCCGCCACTATCTCTGACTACTAATGAAATAGTATGGTTACCTACACTGTTGCATTGATAATTAAGATTTTGCGAAGTAGCAGTTTGTATGGGGTTACCAAATGACCATTCATACGATAGCGTGTCTCCTATATCTACATCACTGCCACTGCCAATAAGTTGTACCGTACCATAAAGACCGCAAGTTGCAGTAGCTGGCTCAATATTTGCTATAGGCGCATGATTACCCGACTGATCAGTAATGGCAATATTAACTTGCTCAGCTATATCAGAAAGATCTGTATCATCAGTTACAGTTAAACCAATAGTATAATTACTGGCTGTATCAAAATGAAAGACTACTGGGTTACTTAAGCCTCCTGTTTGGGTATTAGCACCTTGTTGAAAAATACATGAAGCGATATTGCCATCAGCATCAGTACTGTCATCACAATCGCAGGTAACATCTACTCCACCACTTGTAGGTAAATCTACACTTGTAGGCGTGCACGAAAGCACTGCAACTGGCGCATGTTGGGGTATGGGTGCAGTACAACTAATGGTTGCCGGTGAACTTAAATTACTCGAGGTATCTACCGCAACTATACTAAAATTATACTCAGTACCTGGTGTTAAAGATGCAGGTTCAACGTATGAATTAGCAATATTGCTTATGCTACCATTTGATGGTTGGTAGGTTACATTATATTTGCATGCACCTGGCTCAGGATTAAGATCTTCATCAAGCGTAACCGCGTCCCATTGCACTCTTAAATAAGGATTAGTTGGAGTACCCATATTTTGACATTCAAGTCCGTCTGGGGCTAGCGGATTAATCGTATCTGGCACCGTATCATAAAAAGTAACATCACCTTCATCTGTAGCTTGCTCTTGCCAGCCACGACGCTGCCAAGCTAAAACATCTAAAACATGAGCGGTAAATAAACCACGTGCTGTCTCTGGTCCATCATTGCCAGATGACTCCATAGAATATGAACCCCAATAAATATTGGGTATAATTACATCTTCAACATATTGATTTTCTTGGTGCACAAAAGCTAAAGCGGCAGCACAAACTACTCTTACATAGGCGTTATTTGATGTAGTGCGGGCAATAGTTTCTAAACTCTGTCGAGTTATACTAATATCAGGACTAGTTTGTGAATAATCACCAAAATTCATCATATATATTGCTGCTCGGGCCATATTCGCAACGTTTGCATCTGTTTGATTTTGAATTTCATTAATAAACATGGTTTTTGAGTCAGTATCCATCGCTGATCCGTCCGGATCAAGATAACCTAATAAAAACGCTGACATACCTCGATATGAATAGCTAAGATCATACCAGCCACAGCGCAGTCGCTCGCGCAAAGCAATAATTTGATTTGCATTAAGTGCGGCTTTACGTGATGCTAAAGCTGCTACTGCATATAAACGTGATGCTTCATACTTACTGGGGACAGCATCATTAAAAATTGTAGTAGTACATCGCGAATCACCCGTGCCATAACTAACGCCATTAGCAAAACAACAATTTGTATTTGTTGTATTACAAATAAGACCTCCATAAGTTCCTTGGCTTTTACGACCAGAGCAATATTGTGCAAATAATTGATTAATCCCATATGCTTGTTGGCTGCTATCACCAAAATCAAGTTTAGCTAAAGATCTTAAATGCCAAGATTGCTCGTTACCATCGTTATAATTTTTAAATACCGGAGTACTAGGTACAATGCCACTGGTTTTGCGAATAATAACACCTAAACTTGGGTTAGTATTATAACCAGAACCGTTACCATCACCATATCCGCCATACTGTCGAGTTGCATCAGCATATGGGTGATTAAAGTGAACATAAAATTTTATATCTTCTATAGCTAATTCAGGAGTAGTATTACCTGAACGACGATTAATATTTAAAGTATGATGCTGCTTTTCACCGGGCAGCAAATAATGATGCTCATAACTAGGGTTCATACTATTAGGTTGTGTCTGATGTTCAAGTTTTGGTGCAACTCGCTCTATATCAATTGGGCCATCTACAACCGCAGAATATGCTATAAGCTCAAAATTAATAAGCGGGTAGCCCATATTATTTTGCACGTAAAGTCGAAGTTGAGCCTGACCATATTGATCAAAAGTAACGCTTTCATCCACTGGGCGCACAACTATATTGTAGCGTGATTGCCACAAACAATCGCACCAGTGTGCCAGAGCCGCGCTCGTTGCTAAAAGAAACACAACTAAAGCCGTGTATTTAATAATACGGGTAATTAAATTTGAATTATATGCGTTACTCATTGCATCGCTCCTAACTACTGGCTACCATTTATGCAACAGACTATACTTTAATTAGAGTATAGCTAATTTTTTTTAATTGCCACAGGACAAAAACATAAAGTTTTTAAGCTATATATGATTGCCCATCATAAAAATCTCTCATTGCTTTTTTGCTGCCTAACTTGCTGTTTTTTAACAAATTGTACCCCTACAAAGACTTACACTAATGCAGAGTTAATTGCGAGTGATGCTAACGGGTTAACTTTATTGCATAAAGCCGCTCGTGACGGTCAAACTAGTGTTCTTAAAGACTTATTAGCACAAGGGGCTGATATAAATAGCCGAGATAACTACGGTCGCACTGCAATACATTGGGCCGCTATTAATGACGAGCGCAAAGCTGCTAGCATTTTGATAGAGCATGGCGCTAATGTATCGGCGATCTCAATGTATGACATGACCCCACTACACTGGGCCGCTTTAATGGGTCATCGAAAAATGATCTCACTTTTACTTACATCAGGTGCCAATGTAAACGCACGCAATTTTTATGGCATGACGCCACTACATCTCACCGGTAATGCAGCGGTAGCACGAACTCTAATCGCTGCTGGTGCTTTAATTGAAACCCGTGACCGTTTTGGCATGACGCCCCTGCACTGGGCATTTAGCATAGGCGAAGCACAAGCACTACTAGATGCGGGGGCTAATATTTTTGCTCGCGCACAAGATGGACGTCAGCCAATTACCATGACTGTATCTGGCAACGAAAAACTTGCTATGTTGTTAATTTATCCACAACGTGATCGTATTCGCTTGCGTGGTGAAAACACTACTTTAAACCTCACTTTACGTAGCGTAACTTATAAAGCTATTAAAAATATTCAAATTCAGGTGCATACTGATGGACTGATTGCGAGTGCAAACCCTGCATTGCTTTATATTTTGCATCCAGCGCAAATATCAAATGTACATTTAACTTTTACTCGCCAACCCCAAAAACCTATTAATGCAAATAAAGTTATTATTAAAGTCGTTGATGAAACTAAGTTAGAACTTGCAACGATTACCTTACCCATCGACACACGTGACTTTGAAACCCCTGAAGACCGTGGTCTATTACCTGTAACTACTGTTAAAGTGCGACCAGCACCGGCAATTATTCAATATTTAGCCTATGCTGCGGTACCATTATTTTTACTTATTATCTGGTTTGGACATCGGTATTTAACAAAGCGTCGAAAAAAGTTGTCATCCCGACGAGCTTAAGCGAAGAGGGATCTTTATCGCTGTCTACTACGCCGATAATGCATGGTAAGAATACGTGCAAACAAACCAACTGCTAATAGAGCAATCGGAAATGACAACCAAAATTCAAAACTTACCGGCATTGAAGTGCTACCGCGCGCTAATAGCTCTTGCACCGGCAATGCGTAAAACGTACCGTCATATGAGCCTATATATACCATCCAATCATCATTAATTGCTGCTGCTATTGGCGCTGACCATGAACTTGCTTCAAGACCAACAACATCCCAAATCGGGCGTCCAGTATATACACGAAAACGCTTTTCACCTTGTTGCGCGGTAACTCCATATAATTGATGATCCCAGGCGCTAAAAATGACTAAAGCCGGTGCAAAATGTGTAATTATCGTTGGTGCAGCATGAATACCAGCGGCTGCATGAAAACGCCAAACTAATGCGCCACTCAATAGATCGAGAGCATACATACTATTATCATACGAGCCAACAAAAACCATTGGTCGTTCATAAACTGTGGCAATGGCTGGTGCCCCTGTCACCCAATCGCCAGTACGATAATGCCAAACTTCTTTGCCAGTTACTGCATTTAAAGTACGCACCAGACCCGATTTTGAAGCAACAATTAACAGTGGCCCACGTGCAGAATTGCTAATCACCGGGGCGCCACGAATGGCATCAAGCTCGGTATATTGCCATAATTTGACACCGTTCTTCGCATTTAGTGCAAAAACATTACCATCAGATGAAGCAACATAGACAAACGCTTCAGTATCAATTGTTACACATGTGGCTGCAGTTAATTCATTATCTCCAATACGACTCTTCCATAACACTTTACCATCACTAGCTGATAAAGCCGTAACTCCACTTTCTTGTTGATTAGCCGCCAGCGAACGATCCCATACCCAATAAGGCAAAAACACTGCAGCCTCATGAAAAACTTTACCTTGGCATACTGAACCTAAACGAGCTCCACCTAATGTCGGACGATAATCTGCAACGCTGTGGATCCACAGTCTCGCGCCATTGCTGGCATTAAGCGCATAAAGCAAGCGATCACTTGACGAAACATAAAGTTGCGAGCCATTAGACCCTTGCCATAATACCGGAGTAGCATAGACACCATCACCAGTAGTGACTCGCCATAGTTCGTTACCGGTTTGTGCATCTAAAGCATAAATATTTTTATCATATGAACCAACAAAAACTACGGCTTGATTATCTACTAAACCAATTGCCGGCGGTGACCATACCGTCATTCCTGGGCTGTATCCATAAACTCGTCCACTACCATTAAAAGTCCATTGTTGTGCCCTTAATTTATTGGCTATTTTTAATTCAAGGGTTGCACTACCAGCAGCATTACTACGACTTGTTGGCCAATCAATTTGTTGGTTAGCTACTTCGGCTTTACTGGTGTTAGCAACAGCCAAACTAGTTATCATAAAACAGCTTAGTAAACACAGCTTCTGAATACCCACTGGTACGAACATGACGACAGACTTTAAAAATATCCCCGTCATGAAATAGAACTCTGTTCACTCATAACTTTTTCTGGTGTTTCTTTTTGCCACACGTCTTTAAGCTCTAAGGCTTTGAGTTTACATTGATCAATGCAGGCGTAGCACAACTGGCAATATTCATGACGCACGCCTTGTTGATCAATAGCGCCAACATCACAAATTCGTACGCAGTCGTAACAATTATTACAGGCTTTTTCATTACGCATCACTTTCACCCGTGAAAAACGATGCAAAAAACCCATAACAAAACCCCACGGGCAAACATAACGGCACCAGGCACGCGCCACTACCATTGACGCTAAGGCAAGCACTAATGTTGAAAGCGCTGAAGCAGGATCATTACGCGAAGTAAATGCAAAATGTACCGGCGAGGTAATGGTAACATGAGAAATGGCAGTGACAAAAATTGCTAATACCGAAACAATGCGCAATTTTCTGGTGGGTAAATCATCCAGCACCCCTAATAAAACCAAATAACAAATCAAAAATAAAGAAGCGGCCCAATGTAAACTAGAATCTTCAACAAACATTTGCCGATCAATGCCGATATAAATCGTTAACGATACAAAACCCGCAAGAAAAAAACCCAACAAAGCTAGCTGTAGTCGAGAACCCATCCACTTTTTGGGAAAAATGAGACGACGCAACATCAGCGTCCACTCTTGAATCGTACCAGTAGGACAAATCCAACTACAAAAAATGGGCCCCATCACCAGGGTTATCGCCATTACTGAAACGGGCAAGGCTAACCAATAAAAAGATTCTGAATATACGGTACCTAACAAAGTCATACCATATAAACCATTGCGAATCATACCAAAAACACCGAGACATGAGTAAATAAAGAAAAAGAAAATGGTTAATGAAACAACTTGCACCAGGCGCCGCCATAATTGGCGTTTATATTTAATGTTCGCCACTACGAAGACCATGGCAAAAACAAATAAAATCGAAGCTAATTCAACGCTGGTTTCATCTAATGAAATAAACGGCGTATCGAACGCTTTAATAAAAGGGATGCGCTCGGGTTGCATCAAACTACCTCTGGTTGATCACAATATCCATGGGTTTGTAAACAGGTTTTACCACACGATGGCGCTGTAATCTTTTGCGGGTCGCCACCAAGAAAATGCGCCACAAAAAAACAGCGTGGGTTTTTAAAAACCGCTTCGGTAAAACCACTTTGCACAATACGACCATTAAGCATTATCGCGCAATGATCTCCTAAAACTTTAGCTTCTTCATGACTGTGGGTTACATGTAAAACGGTAAGTCCAAAATCTTTATGAATACGTTTCAACTCTGCTTGTAATTCTAATCTAGCACTATAATCAATCGGACTTAAAGGCTCATCAAGTAGTAAAACTTGCGGCTTTAGAGCCAATGCCCGAGCAATGGCAACTTTTTGTGCCTCACCACCACTTAAAGTTGCAGTTGGCCTTGTCAATAACACCTCAATATTTAAAGCTGCTACTAATTCGCGCACCCGCTTTTGACGTAGCTCGCGCGAAATTTTGTGCGCCCACAGACCATAACTAATATTTTCGGCAACGCTTAAATGTGGAAATAATGCCGACTTTTGAAACACTAAGCCTAGCTGGCGAAGCTCAGTAGGCGCAAAAGTAATATCTTGATTGTTGATCGCTATGCTACCCTGATCTGCTTGATGAATACCAGCAATTGTATGTAGTAACATTGATTTACCAGCACCGCTCGGACCTAATATTACCCAATACTCACCACGACCAATATTTAAGGAAAGCGGGCCTAGCGTATAACTGCCGCAAACTCGTGTTATTGCCCGCAACGAAATCATAAACTAACTCCAGGGTTGCGGCTTTTACCAAAGGGCAGATACACTGCTGATAGCTGCAATATACAAAATACCCATAAACAAGTAATCAACAACAGCACTGCAATCGGACGACTTTCACTAATACCTGCTCGTAAAAATTCTGTATGAGCTAACACCGGTGCGGTAACCGGAGATGGGGCAAATAAAATAATTGCGCCAAACTCACTTATCGCTCGTGCGAAAGCTAAGATCATCCCAATAAAAATACCACGACCTGCTAAAGGTATCGCAATACGCCAAAATGTTTTTACAAAGCTAGCACCTAATGTGCGTGAGGCATGTTCTAGTTCAAGTGGTACCGCTGCGAATGCCGCTAAAGCAGATTTGATCAAAAATGGTGCTGCCATAAATATTTGTGCTACCACAATACCCAATATACTGCCGGCCACCTGAATCCCAAATATTTTTTCTAGGCTGCTACCTATGGGACTACCTGGACCTAGTAACACCATTAGTGCAATACCTGCAACTGATTGCGGTACTAAAATTGGTACATCAATTATGGTCTCAATTACTCTACGACCACTAAAAGATAATCGGGCTAAAGCATATGCTAAAGGGATCCCCCAGAAGCTTACGATAATAGTTGCAACTGTTGCCGTACCTAAACTCATCATTAAAGCATTTAAAACATCGGGTCGTTTGAGTGTATGCCATAAAGTTTGCGCTGAATCTGAAATCGCCAAACTAATTAGCGGCAACAACACACAACCTAAAGCTAATAAACCAAAAGCCAAAGCGTTACGTAAAAAACGTGAGGCTTTGCGTACACGAGCAAGTACAATATAAATAAAGACTAATGGTATAAAAGTTTCTGCGGCGTAAGGCTGAGCAATAACAAAAGAAAAAACAAATATGCCAAAGAAACCCAACAAATAAGGTGATCGAAAAATGCTAGCATAGACAATGATCAATAAAATAAATAGTGGTTGGCGTTTAAGCACTACCATCAATAAAACAAATAAAAAACCATATCCTAAAATAAATAATATTAAATTTTTTGGTGATTTTTCACTAAATAAACCAGAAACGCAGTGCAATACATAAATATTGGTAGCAAATAGAGCTAAATTGATTGAAGGGCTAATGGTGGGACCAGGCATTAGCCACAAGCCCGTATGCAATAGCACTAATACTGCTACCGCGATTATAGCTTGCCACCAAGTATATTTCATTGTGCCATCACAGTTAATGGAATTAAGGCTGAGGGTAATAATTCTCGATGGGCTGCCGTCGCGGGCACCAGAGGAGTAAATCCAGCTCTAACTAAAGCTGCTTGCCCAGATTTTGATAGAATCTGCTTTGCTAAAAGCACGGCAATTTCTGGATGTGGCGCGTCAATCGGTATAGTCATACCGAAATATAGTGGCATACCTTGCATGACAACTTTATTATTATCCGTTTTCATTAACACCGGTACATTTGCCTTAGCGTAAGTTTTAGCTAACTCTGGTTTACTCAAATTTATTTGATCAGGTAATCGCGTAATTTTTAAGCGATGTTTTTCAGCAGTTGAACGATATAGAAATGCATAATCTATCGCTTTTGATGGTAAGAGCGCCCACAACTCTGCTTCGTCGCTAACCAAATGTTCAGGTGCCACCTTTTTACGAAGCGTTTGTGCAAGCTCAAGACGCTGGTAATATTTTGCTGCTAACAGCCATACCATTATCGAACGGTAACCGATTGGCGCAGTATCAGGATTAGCAAGACCAATTTTTACATCAGGACGAGATAAAATATCGGGCCAATTTTCTGGCGTAATTTCTTCAGTATAACGACTATGTGAGAAATGCGCCAACACCACACTGTTGGTAGCAAAACGAATGCTCCATTTTGCATGATTAGGTATAAGCATCTTTTCGATTACTTCAATATCAGCCAAAGCTAATATATCAGCACGCATATTAAGTTCAGTCAGCTTGCGCGCCGCTACTTGTGACCCACTAATGTCACTACGAATATGGATATCAGGCTCAACTTGATTAAAACTAGGTTCCATTTCTGCAATTACAGAAGCCAACGATGGGGCTACAAATAGTATTAATTCTTTTTTTTCATGACATGAGATGAGCAAAAAAAATGCGGATAAAAATATTAAATTATGTCTTTGCATGTTAAGGCACCCATTAACCGTAAGTAATTTAGAGCCATTTTTTTAATGCCTGATAAACTTATAAATTACTATGATCGCTTAATTAACTGATTTCAAGCAATTTTATGCTGTTTTTATAAACTTAATAAAAAATTGTGTCGTTGCATAAATGTGAATGCAAAACTTTATATTAAATGGGATTTTATGTTAAAAAGTATTAGGGATATCCAATACCCAATTTTCAACAGAAAAGTATACACATGACCAACATCCTTATTGCTGATGATTCAAAAACCATGCGTATGCAAATATCGAATGTCGTGCGTGAACTACTTGACGACGCCAATATCCGCTATGCTGAAGATGGAGCTGGAGTTCTTAAAGCCTGGCATGATATTCACCCACCCAATTTAACCATTTTAGATATCCATATGCCGGTATTAAATGGTCTTGAAGTTATGCGGCATTTATTGGCGAGTGGTACGAAAATTCCAAAAGTAATTATTTATACTGCCTCACGTGATGATGCTATGCGGCAGCAATGCCTCGATGCTGGTGCTGCCGCTGTTATTATTAAATCACGAGAAAATATACATGAGGCCATTCGTACGGCGCTGCAAATACCGAATATTTAAAATTACAACCTTAATTGATTTATACATGATTTCGCAAAGGACTTGGTAAATGAATCATGAACAAATAGAAGAATCACTTGATAATGCCGTGCACGAAGCATTTATTGAAATGCTTCCCAAAACACCTATAAATAAAATCTCCGAAACCTGCAGTAAAACAACTATCGCCGATGCCGCTATTGTCGCTTTATCTGGAACTTTATGCGGCTCACTTATTGTACTAACCCCACGTGAAAGTACCGTTGCTCTTGCGCGCAAATTAGCTGGTTTACTTATTAATGAAGACAATGGGAGCATGGCAGAAAACGGATTATTGACCCAACTTGAACAAGATTCTATTCGTGAACTTTCTAATCGGGTTGGTTGTATTTTTACTGGCAATGTAAACGCTCGCAACATTTGTAAAATAGATCCCACTTTCCCGATTTTTATTTGCGGTCAAGATATCAATATTATCGCTGAAAGTGATATTCGTTTACGCTTTATCTATAAAGTAGACGAAAATATAAACATTGAAGCACGAATATTTTTATCACCACCCCAACAAAGTAAAACCCGTGAAGAAAAAATTAAAGAAATTGAATGCTTACGCGATGAACTCTTAGCCAGCGAGAAATAGCAAAGATGGGCGAGGATATCCGCGAATTAAAAGAACAGGCTCAAAAATATATTTCTAAACGTCAGCAAAATAAGGCTTTGTCTATTTTTGAAAAAATAATCAGCCTTGATAATCAAGATACCTTTTCTATTAAAAAGATAGCCGAACTATCAGAATCATTGGGTGAAAAAGAAAAAGCTGCAAATTGGTACGTACAATTAGCAGTACAATTAAATAAAGAAGGACGACGATTACAGGCTATCGCAAGCTGCAAGCTAGCTATCAATGCAATTAGCCCACATGCTGCCGCACAAGCACTATTAGTTTCTCTATATCAACCAGAGTCTAATGTTACTCCAGCAAATTTCACTTTAAATCCACAAGCACTATCTCATAAACCTGTTGCCCCACCCCATCGGCAAAATCCTATAGCTCAGCAAGAAATATTGCCCGATGCTACTGAGGAAGTTGCGCTCGTCGCAGAAGAAAACAAAACCTTTACTGGTTCAATTTTTTCTAATGCAATCACCGAGCATATCGAAATATTTGTATCAGTATTAATAGAACTTTACGCAACATTTTCTGGTACAACTCTTAAAGCAGAAAAACAATCCTTAGCCAACTCAATTGCTGGTAACACCGATTTTCTATGGTTAATTCAATTCTCAGATGACGCTGAACATAGTGTAATAGTCTCAGCACAACGTCGCTTTATTCGTGAAGTAACAATGCGCGCCTTGGATATAGACGAAAATATGATTACCGATGTCATGGCTACTAAAGTTAGTAATAAGCTAATCAGTATATATGCCGATGATGTCAAACGCGCTTTTGCAAATAAAGGTCAAACTGTAAATTCAGGACCACCATTACCGGTAACTGGCGAAAATGCTACATATCAATTACAAGGTACCCGTGCTTTACATGTTCCATTGTCTTCGGAGATTGGTTGGACACAAATTACCATAGCTGGCGGAATATGATAATAATGTTTACCGCCAAAGTGAAAAACTAATGACTACTGAAAATCGTGATTCGTCTCATGTTAAAATTCAGATACAACTTGATGAGGAAATAGCCCAAGGTATGTATGTTAATTTGGCTTTAGTCAATCACACTGAAACTGAATTTACTATTGATGTTATGTATTTACAGCCACAACAACCAAAAGCTAAAGTTCGTGCCCGTCTCATAACTAGCCCATTACATACCAAACGATTAATGTTGGCTTTACAAGAAAATCTTCGTCGTTACGAAGAACGCTATGGTACTATTGAATTTTCAGGGCCTAATCCAGCTGACATGTTGCAATAGTAAGATAATGATTTGAATGTGTTTACATACGAATAAGCGCTGAACCCCATGTAAAACCTGAACCAAAAGCTGCAATGCAAAGTAACTCACCTGTTTTAATACGTCCGAGTTTGCGTGCCTGATCAATAGCAATAGGTAATGATGCTGCGGTAGTATTCCCTAACTGCTGTATATTATTAAAAACTTGGTCGTCACGTAAACTCAACTTTTTCTGTACCATTTCACTAATACGCAAATTTGCCTGGTGTGGAATAAATAAATTTATTTGTTCAGTCGTAAGGTTATTTTGTTTTAATGCCTCAAATACTACTTCAGGCATTCGCAATGATGCATGTTTAAATACATTTCGACCATTCATTTTTGGCAAGTGATCACGAGTGGTCTGTAATTGTTTAATATTTGTTCGTGGCATTTGGGCACTTGAAGGAGTAGCGATGCATAATTCATCAGCATATGCCCCATCAGCATGTAAATGAACTGACAGTATACCTCGTTCACCATCTTCTACTGCACCTATGATAACCGCTCCAGCACCATCACCAAAAATAACAGTAACATCACGACTATCATCAGAAAAATCTAAACCTGATGAATGCACTTCCGAACCAATAAGTAAAATTCGTTTGTAATTACCAGTACGGATATAAGCATCAGCAACCGAGAGACCGTAAATAAAACCAGAACATTGGTTTCGTATATCTAAAGCTGGTACGCCAGCAGGTATACCTAATTTAGTTTGTACCAATACCCCATCACCTGGAATTATATGGTCCGGACTTAAAGTAGCATAAATAATAAAATCAATATCTTCTTTAGCTACCTGGGCATCAGCAAGAGCAAGACGAGCCGCACGAGTCGCTAGCTCGCTGGAACCCATTGCTTCTTTATCCCAATCAACATAATGACGTGTATGAATACCAGTTCTCTGTACAATCCATTCATCTGATGTTGAAAATAGCTTTGCCAGATCGTCATTGGTAACTACTTTTTCGGGTACATAATGGCCGGTTCCTAAAACA
Organism: Deltaproteobacteria bacterium; assembly: GCA_016931625.1. Taxonomy (NCBI): domain Bacteria; kingdom Pseudomonadati; phylum Myxococcota; class Myxococcia; species Deltaproteobacteria bacterium. The sequence continues at coordinate 21,580 of JAFGEK010000161.1, forward strand.
ACCGAGCGTGGCATTTACCTCTCCTCTTTATACGTCAAGATTGCGTACATCTAATGCATATTGCTCAATAAACTCGCGGCGGGGTTCTACTTGATCACCCATTAAAATTGTAAATATCTCATCGGCGGCAATCGCATCATCGAGATGCACCTGTAATAAAGTGCGATTTTCGGGATTCATCGTGGTTTCCCATAACTGATCGGGATTCATCTCACCTAAACCTTTATAGCGTTGAATAATAACGCCATGCTTAGCTTCGGTTAATAAACGCATTACTGCATCTTCAATACGTGGTACTTCAATAGACTCATTAGGATAAGATAGCGTGTAAGGAGGTGACCCTAATGAATCAAATGCGTTAGCTAATTTTGATAGCTCAATAAAATCGGCGCTTTCAAAAAATATAGTATCAAAAATAGATTCGCGTTCAGTACCATTATCGCGCGTTGTTATTCGCCAGCGTTGTCGACCATGTTCACGTTCTTCTTCAATGTTAATTTTAAGCGGCAAGGCATCAGGATAAAATGTATTAAGATATGATTCAATACGCTCAATATCGGACTGAAGATCTGTCAATTGCAAAGAATCTAAGCCGAGTTTTGTCTCTTTAAGCATTGCATCTACAACACGAGAGTCGTGCCTTTTATCAACTTTCTGCATTAACTCTTGATAATACAAAACATTTTGACACAAAGTTTTGAGTTTTTCACCAACAATTAATTCACAAAGTTCATCAGAAGGTAATAAAGAAACAGAGGAGGTACCAATATCTAATAGATAACTATCAAGAGCGCATTGATCTTTTAAATATACTTCTTTTTTACCTTTTGAAATTTTAAATAGCGGTGGCTGTGCGATATAAATATGGCCGCGTTTTATCAGCTCAGGCATATGACGAAAAAGAAAAGTCAGCAATAAAGTGCGAATATGGCTGCCGTCAACATCAGCGTCAGTCATTAAAATAATTTTGTGATATCTTAACTTAGCAACATCGAATTCTTCAGGGCCAATACTGGTACCGAGTGCAGTAATTAATGTTAAAATCGCCTCTGATGAAAGCATACGATCAAAACGCGCTTTCTCAACATTAAGTATTTTGCCGCGTAAAGGTAAAACCGCTTGATTTTTACGTGAACGTCCTTGTTTTGCTGAACCACCTGCAGAATCACCCTCAACAATGTAAAGTTCACACTGACTTGGGTCACGTTCCTGACAGTCAGCAAGTTTGCCTGGAAGATTTGCTGAATCTAGTGCCCCTTTGCGACGTGTAAGTTCACGAGCTTTACGAGCAGCTTCACGAGCACGGGCAGCTTCTGCAACTTTGCCAACAATATTTTTTGCGTGGCTGGGATTTTCTTCTAAGAAAATTTCAATAGATGTGCCAACTATTTGTTCGACAACACCTTTTACTTCACTTGAAACTAATTTATCTTTAGTTTGAGAGCTAAACTTGGGATCGTGCATTTTAACTGATAGCACTGCAACCAAGCCTTCACGCATATCATCGCCACCAAGAGTTAAACCTTTGGCTGCACCTTTAAGTAAATCATTGCGACTTGCATAGTTATTTACACAACGAGTAAGGGCTGCTCTAAAGCCTGCTAAATGAGTGCCACCATCTCGATTTGGTATTGTATTAGTATAAGCGTATACACTCTCGGTATAGGTATCGTTCCATTGTAGTGATAACTCAACATCAATATTATCTAGTGTATTTTTAATATAAATAGGTTCTGGATGGAGAACTGTTTTGTTTTTATTGAGATGTTTTACAAAAGAGACAATACCACCATCATAATTAAATAGTTGCGTTTTATCGCTACGCTCGTCAGTAAAATGAATTTTAATTCCTTGATTAAGAAAGGCCAATTCACGTAAACGATTAGCTAAAATATCATGTGAAAAATCTAATGATTTAAATATTTGCGTATCTGGTTTAAAAGTTACACTAGTACCAGTTCTATCAGTAGTACCAATTATTATAAGTGGTCGTTGTGGTTCACCACGTATGTATTCTTGACGATGCACTGAGCCATTGCGTAAAATTTCAAGAGTTAGTTTTTCAGATAGTGCGTTTACTACAGAAACACCAACACCATGTAAGCCGCCAGATACTTTATAATTAGAATCATCAAATTTGCCGCCAGCATGCAGCACCGTCATAACTACTTCAGCGGCAGATCTTCCTTCGCTTTCATGAATATCTGTCGGGATGCCACGACCATTGTCGGAAACGGTTACCGAGTTATCAATATGAATGCAAACGATTACATCGGTGCAGTAACCTGCTAAGTGTTCATCTATGGCATTGTCAACGACCTCAAATACCAGATGATGCAATCCTGAGCCGTCGTCAGTATCACCAACATACATTCCTGGTCGCTTGCGAACAGCCTCAAGACCTTTTAAAACCGTAATATTTTCGGCGTTATATTCTGTTTTAGTCACGTTTGTTAATGCGGGGCACAAAATTAAGCCTTCCATAAAAGAAGGCGTTTTAATAGCAAAACCTACCTACTTATCGCAAGACGATTAACACTACCATTTTCAACACTGAATCGTTGGGTACTTTCTGGTAAAGGAAGTGTAATAGCACCAGTTGTACTAACCCACATTTGACTACCTAATGATGCCGTTGCCTTAAAAAATGATAATGTTCTTTCGCTATCTAATTCACTAGAAACATCATCTAAAAGTAGAATGGGCGTTGTTCCTAAGCGGCTTTTTAAATACTCAAGTTCCGCTAATTTTAACGATAGAACGATAGAACGTTGCTGACCTTGTGAAGCAAATTGTCGTGCATCGCGACCATCAATATACATGCGCAAATCTGCTCGATGTGGACCAACCGTCGTCATACCCCGCGCTCTATCTTGGCTATACGAATGAGAAAGCGCTTCACGAAAGGCTAATGAATAATCACCTGATATTGGTAACCCAGAAAATAACGATAATGACAACTCTGCCTTACTATTCATAATTTCAGCAAAACGAAAAACAGCTAAAGGTATAAGTGCAATTAAAGTTTCACAGCGAGCGCTATTAACTATGCAGCCATAATTTATTAGCTGGTCATCATAAACAGCTAATAATTTTTTATCTAAAAATGATGAAGAACGTAATAAGGTATTTCGTGACTTTAAAACACGAGCATATGATATTGCGGCATCAATAAAATCTGGGCGATGGTTAGCAATAGTACGATCTAAAAAACGCCGACGTTCTTCAGGGCTACCTTTGGCAATTCGTAAATCATCTGGAAAAAAGGCTACAATATTAACTAAATCAAGTAATTTAGTTATTTGCCGTAAACTTCTACCATCAACTCTTATAGTTTTTTGATTACCCGTTAGATTTAATGAAATATCATGACGTACATGGTGACGGTTAAAACGTGCCGTTAGTGACGCATGTTTTGCATCAGAAGCAATTAATTCTTGTATTTTTGCATTACGAAAAGAACGTGCTGTAGCACATAAAGCTAATGCTTCGAGAATGTTTGTTTTACCCTGAGCATTCGCACCAATAAGTAAAACTGGGTCATTTGATATAGAAATTTCAAAAGAATGCAAATTACGAAAATTCGTAGCTGCAAGATATTCTATATACATCAGTTGTAACTACTCAGCTTTCCACCCGGCGGCGCTAAGAAATACCATTAAAGAAACAAATTTAATGGTACATTCAGACAATCTTGGTGTCATATCATCCTTCGATGAGAAATCTTGTGCTTTAAAAGTATACTAAGATCTCTCACTACGTTCGATATGACACCCCCCCTCGCTATGCTCGGGATGATATCCATGTTTTGCCAGAATTAATTGAGAAGATACATTATTCTAAATTCTGTCTTCTGAATACCATAATATTTACAATAATTATTAGATGCGCATTGGCATTACCACAGCTAAAAAACCTTTAGTATCTGCTGGTTTAAGTACTGCTGGAGATAAATCATCTATTAATTCTAAAGTAATTTCTTCATTATCGATTAGGGTTAATACATCAAGAAGATATCGAGCATTAAATCCAATACTGATAGGAGTACCATCATAACTAAGTTGTATTTGCTCTCTTGCTTCACCAAGTTCAGGATCTTCAGCTACTAATTCAACCGCTTCGTTAGTAAATTGCAATCGTACACCATGAGCATGACCGTGAGAAAGCAGTGATACACGACGCAAAGCTTCAGCAAAAGCTTTACAATTTATGACAGCTTTTTTATCGCAGCTAGCAGGAATTACCTGAGTATAATTAGGAAACTGACCTTCAATCAAACGTGTTGATAACACTACCGAACCAGCTTTAATTACACCGCTATTATTGGCAAAACCTAAATCTACGTGCGTAAGTTTTTCTGAATTGTCAGCAAGTACACGCTTGAGCTCCTGAAAGCCCTTGCGAGGCATAATAACGCCACGCTCAATTGGAATATTAAAATCACATTTATATTCAGCTAAAGCCAAACGATGGCCATCGGTAGCAACTAAACGAAGCAAATTTTTATCAACTGCTTCACAATAAACACCAGAAAGATTGTGCCTATTATCATCGCTGGAAACACAAAAAATCGTACGTTCAATTAGTTTCGATAATATTGAAGTATCTAAACTAAAAGAATTGGTTTGTTCATGTATTGGCAGAGCTGGAAACTCATCAGCGGCTAAACCAACAAGACGAAAACGGCTAGCCCCTGAAATAACTTCAAGCCAATTATTTTCTTTTTTTTCAAGTTCTACCGTTTCATTATTAAGAGATTTAATTATTTCGTAAAGCTGCCTAGCCGGAATTACTGCAGCACCTTTAGAATTGACGATGGCTTCATAGGTACCAGAAACCCCAACATCCATGTCTGTAGCGCTAACCACTAATTGATTGCTGGTAGCATTTAAGAGCACATGAGACAAAATTGGCATGGTACTATTTTTGTCAGCTATGCCTTGTACACGATAAAGTGCTTTAACTAATTCAGCCGTCTTCATGGTTATTTTCATGACGGTATGCCTCAAAAATGCTCAAAAAGTTATAAACTTTTACAGTATGCGTATTGCTTGGTAAGCCGGGAAATTGAACTTTTGTCAAGACGATTCAGGATACTTAAAAAACAAATTTTGTATATAAAC
>JAFGEK010000162.1 GCA_016931625.1 Deltaproteobacteria bacterium
CAAACAACAAGCAGCATTAGTCGATAAACAAAAAGATTTACATACGCAAGCAGCAAATTTAAAGAAAAAGACCGACGAGTTAGTTGCGCAAGAGCAGGCGAATGTCCAAAATTTACGCGTACAGCAGCGTGAGTTGTTAAAACAAGAAAAAGAACAAACGCAAAAGCTCGAAGAGATTGGCAATGCCGAAAAACTTGATGCTGCTCTTAAAGAAGCAAAGCATGAGCTTAGTCAATTAAAGCGTCAAGTGCGAAATTTACTAAGCGAAAAAGAAGACAATCACAAAACCATACAAACAAAGCAAAATATTATAGCGCGTATTGAAAAAGAATTTGCCGAGCAATCTGCGGCATATAAAGATAGCGCTAAGTTAATAAATGAATTACGTGGCTCACTACGTCAATCAGAAAAGCAAGCATTAATTGCTAATACCACAGCGTCAGATCTTGAGTCGCAAGTGCAGCAATTAAAATCAGAATTAGATGCTCGTGTAGCTGCACAAAACGAAGCAGTGCGTGAAGCAAGCGATTTAGCCGCTGAACGTAGCAAGCTTAAGACAGAAGCGAAGCAATTAGAAAAAGCGACGCAGGCATTAGTAACTCAACGCGAAGCGTTTTTAAAAGAAGGTGCGGCACAAGAAAATATTCGTGCCCAAAATGAAGCAACTGCTGAACAACTATTAATAATGCGAGAAGGTCTCGATGACGCACGTAAGGCTATTGAACGTGAACGTCAAGATCTTGTTATTGAGCAGCAAGCAAGTACCGCAGCACAACAAGCTTTAAGCAATGAACGCCAAGAACTTGAAGATGAGCGTAAAGAATTAGCCCAAGAAAGATTGCAGATTTATAAGCAACGAGATTATTTAGCACAACAAAAAATTGAATTAGATAAAATAGGCGTAGAGCAAAATGAAATTGTCCAACAATTTGAAATTGAAAAACAGCAATTACGTTTACAGCAATCTGCTATTGATGAATCACGCTCATCGTTTTCTGCAGAACAGTCAGAATATCAAAATCAACTAGAACAGTTTGAGCTTGCGCGTCAAAAGCTTGTAAAAGAAAAGGAACTTGCAGTTATGGAAGCCGAACAGTTGCGTTGCGAATTTGAGCAACGAGAACAAGCCATAAGTGCGGCTTTACAAAATAGTCAGCGTGAATTGCATGCTTTTCAAAATAAGCTTGATACACGTGAACAAGAGCAAGCACAAAAAGCCCAAGAGTTGGCTCAAGAACTGGTAGATTTTGAAGAGAAGCAGCGAAAATTTTATAATGAGTATCAATTGGTAACCGATTTAGAAACTAAAGTTGCAATATTAGATGAGCAGAAAGAACATCTAGAAACAGAACTAGCAAATGAACATGAGCGTGCTTGTGCTCATGAGCAGGGTTTATTGCATGTAAGTGCAGATCTTGAATTAACGCGCATACAATTAATCGAGGCTCGTGAAGAGATTACGCGTCTTGCTGCACTCATACCTACGGAAATATCTGACACTGATATCGAACCATTAGGCGCTGAAGAAAACCAAGAAGAACAAACAGATGAAGCCGAACTTGAACTAATTGATGATGCTGGTGTAATTGCTTTATTAACAATTGATGGTCAACCAGCAGAAAATAGTGCAATAGACGAAGCAGAATGTAAAAGTGGCAATAATACTAAATCGAAATAACAATACACCCATATTCGCTATTAACTTGTTTAAAAAGTTAAGCAGATTCGCGGATTATTAATTCTGGTCTAAATAATGTTTTAGTAGATAATGCTAAGGTTTCATTAGCTGCAATCGTAACCATACGATATGCAGCACTGGCCATTTCAAATAATGGTTGTCTAATAGTTGTTAACGGGGGGTTAGCCGATTTGGCGATTTCTATGTCATCATAGCCAATTACAGCTACATTTAAAGGGATGTGAATACCTCGTTCGCGAGCAGTTTTTAAGATTCCAACCGCACATTCATCTCCGGCAGCCGAGAAGACTGCATCGATTTTTTCACGTTGATCAAGAAGAATACGCATTGATTTGGCACCATCACTATATGAATAATCAGTTACTTCGATAAGATTATTTTGGTCAAAGTGAAGGTCGTTTTCAGCGAGAGCTTTTAAAAAACCCTGAAGTTTATGAGTGGCATTATAGCTACCCTCAATATTGGTTCTACCTGAAACAACGGCTATATTGCGACGGCCAGAATTAATGAAATGTTTACCTGCTAAATAGCCACCTTCAAAATTATCAGTAGTGACAGTCGCAGCGCCATTCATCTCTTCATCTATTAATACGATAGGGATATTGGCGGCACGATATTCTGCTATCATTGTAGCTTCGGGTCTAATACAAATACCAATCAAACCAAATGGTGGTGATTGACTAAGTAGGTTTTGCAGTCGGCGTTGTTCAGTGGTGGGTATACCAATAGTCGGGTATTGAGTCACAACTTCGCCAAATTTAAGATTACTTTTAATTAGTGCCAACATTTTTGCCGGAAATGAAAAGGCAAAACTTGCTGCCATTACTGCGATTTGTTTTTCGGCCATAAATACACCATCCATATAAAAATTATATTAGCAAATTAAAAAAGAAGTCGCGATATTTATGGCCTTTTTTTTAAACAATTGGGCAGCGTTAGCCACAAATTTCAGATAGGAGATACAGCGAGGAACATAAGGAAACAAGAAATAATTAAAGGTAGCAAAGTATAGATTGATTATTTATTGCTGCAGGTTACTCGACAAGCTATATCAAAAACCAATTACGAATAATGCAGTAAAAGCATGCAAGTTTACTCTATGACGATGTGCGAGAGGTTTTTTGGTGAAGCTCATTGAGTGCGTGCCCAACATTTCTGATGGTCAAAATCCAGCAATATATCAAGGTATCGCAGCAGCGGCAGCATCGGTTCCAGGAGTAAAAGTGTTACATGTTGATCCAGGTTTTTCTGCTAATCGTACGGTAATAACTTTTGTTGGTTCTAATGATGCAATTCTACAAGGGGCTTGGCAGTTAGCAAAAGTAGCAATTGCAAATATAAATATGCAGCTTCATACCGGTACACACGCGCGAATTGGCGCATTAGATGTAATGCCGTTTATTCCATTGCTAAATACTACCATTGAAGAATGTGTAACTATTGCACGTACTATTGCAATGCGTTTAGGCAATGAGTTGGGTATACCGACTTATCTTTATGAAGCGGCGGCAAGCAAACCAGATAGAAGCAATCTTGCTGATATTCGTAAAGGCGAATATGAAGGATTAGCCAAGAAGCTGTTTGACAAAGCCTGGCAGCCTGATTTTGGGCCAGCTACATTTATACCAAAAACTGGTGCTGCGATAGTCGGTGCCCGCAAGCTGTTAATAGCTTACAATATCAATCTCGATACCCAAGATGCCGTTATCGCAAGGCGAATTGCAAGAGATCTTCGCGAACGAAGTTATATACTTCGAGGTTTGGAGGGCAACCTTATTTTAAATGCTTCCGGCAGTCCACAATATAAAGAGGGTTTATTGCCATCTGTAAAAGCTATAGGTTGGTATGCGCCAGAGTATAGTTGTGCTCAGGTTTCGATGAATTTACTAGATATCACTCGTACCCCTTTGCATATTGCATATGATACCTGTGTACAGCAGGCTTTAGATTACGGAGTGCAAGTTACCGGTTCAGAAATTGTAGGATTGGTAAGCAAAGACGCAATGATTGCTGCTGGGAAGCATTATTTGGCACGTAGCGGACAATTTTCAGATGTTTTAGACGCTGAAGCGATCGAGGTGGCAATAGATAATCTTGGTCTTAATAAGGCGAAATCATTCAATCGTAATGAGAGAATCATTGAATATTGCCTTGAAGCACACTATGGCAGTTATAGGAGCATATGATTCAGATTAAGACGGTGTATAGTACCATAAGGTTATGATATGGAGAGCAACATGGACAAAAATACTATAACAATTCATAGAATACGCCCCAGTGAGGCAAAGAAAAAACCTGATGACTCAACTTTAACATTTGGGCGCGTCTTTTCTGATCATTTTTTTATTATAGATCGCAATAAGCAAGGTGAGTGGCTGTCAGCGAAAATCGAGCCCTATCGTCCTTTGCAGTTAGACCCATCCTCTGTGTGTTTGCACTATGGACAAATGGTATTTGAGGGTCTTAAGGCATACTGTAATAAACGTAATGAAATATTATTATTTCGTTGGCAAAAGAATGCTGAGCGTATGCGTACCTCATGCCGAAGGCTAATGATGGATTGCGTTGACGAGCAGATGTTCGGCCGGGCCATTAAAACATTAATTTTGCTTGAGCGTGATTGGATTCCCAAAGATCCAGAATGTTCTCTTTATGTTCGTCCTAATATTATTGGCACAGATGCTTATTTGGGTGTGCATCCTGCCGAAGAATATAAATTTTATGTGTTGGTTTGTCCGGTGGGTGCTTATTATCGAGAAGGTTTTGCACCAGTTAGTATTTTAGTCGAAGATCAAGATGTTCGAGCAGTACGAGGCGGGCTAGGCTCAGTTAAAACCGCAGCAAATTATGCCCATTCACTGCGAGCCCAAGCGCGGGCTGCCAGCAAAGGTTTTACCCAGGTGTTATGGCTTGATGCCATAGAGCAGCGTTGGGTTGAAGAAGTTGGTACGATGAATATTTTTTTCGTCATTAAAGATGAATTAATTACGCCGCCATTGGAAGGTAGCATTTTACCAGGAGTAACACGAGATTCAGTTATTACTATCGCTAAACATTGGGGAATAAAAGTGGTTGAGCGCGCGATATCAATTGATGAAGTAATTGCAACAGCGCAATCGGGTGATTTACAAGAATGCTTTGGTACTGGTACAGCGGCGGTAATTTCACCAGTTGGTTTGTTTAGCTACCGCGGCAGCGAATATCTGGTCAGCAACAATAAAACTGGTCCGCTAGCCCAGCGTTTATATGACTTTATCACAGCCATTCAACATGGGGACATTGAAGATTTGTTTGGTTGGGTAGAGCGAATCGACCACTTAAATATTGAAGAGCTAGCTAACGGCTGACTTTTATTCACAAGAAGCGTCGATGTTATAAAGTGGCAAGTTTGAATCACAATAAGAAATAGGATCACCGCAAGGCCACCAATCGGGCACTTCGTTAGCTTTAGCGAAGTAAGATTGTGCAGTTGTTTTATAACTGCATAAACAGTCAACACAGTTTAATTCGGCTGATTGAATATTAATTACTTCAAAATTTTCGGTCATACGACATTGCACAACGCGACGATAGGCTTGAGTGTCGTAAATATTTAAATTTGGAGACTCGGTATCTGAAAAGTTTAAAGTTATACAAGAAGGAATCGTTGCACCACATATGGCAGTGGCATCAAGAGTATTATCAACATTAATAACCAAATCATTCGATGGTGTAAGTGGATTGCCATATAGATAAACTGCGCTACGATTACACACAAATCTTTCTGCCGGTATAGGTGAATCAGAGAGGTCAAGACGTATTATATTATCATCAGTAGCTTCTAATAGTTCGAGATAACCATTTGCAGCTAATACTCTAATAAAAGGAGTATAAAGATTACCACTTGCAGCATAAAAAGCGGCAGATTCTTCAAGAGTCATACGTTTTAACACTTTATCTAAATAGGGAATAACCGCTACCGCAGGCAAGCCAACAGAGCTATCAATAGCTACGATGCGATCAACACCATGCAATATAGAAGTGGGCAAAAAATCACCAGATTCATCGATATCTTCGTAAACTACTATGCGAGGTCGATATATATTTATGCTAGTACGAGTTGGTAAAATCGCAGTTTCAAGTGGGGTAACATAATTTTCCCAATCAATGTCAGGTGTATTTAGTGGAACTTGCATAATCGTTTCTATTGTTGCAGGGCCGTCATCGGTAACCTTAAAAGAACTAGGATAATTAAAAATGACAGCATAACGCAGAGGTGCCGCTGGTGTATAAGAACGTGAACCAATAATTACTACCGGAACCGTTGAAGGACGAGGATGACGAATTTGGCCAACCTCACATGCATGAAGCGATGCCAGAAATAGAATGAGCAACGCACGTTTCACAGAAATACCTCGACTGCAAAATTGAGTACTGTTTGATTTACAAAACGCTCAGAATTGGGGTTTTGTGCAGTTAGACCTGAAGCGACAAGCTTATTAGTAATTGCTACGCTAAGGCGATTTGGAAGATTAGGCCACGGAAATATACGAAAACCTGCACGATAATAAAAATCAGAAGCAATACCTGGCGCACGACCAAAACGTCGTATAAAAAGCACAGGCTCTTTACTATCACGTCGGCTCTCTAAGTAACGCTGCCAAAATTCGCCATAGGCAAAAGCGGTAACATGAGCAAATAAAGCAACTTCTGCTTCACCCATTACTGTATGAGACCATTGTCTAAAATTAGAGGTAACACCGAGATATTCAAAGCTATTGGTTACATAAGCATTTTCACGATAAGGCATATTTGGTGCTGTGCTTAGGGTTACCAGTTGTTTGCGGGGGCCAAATCCTTTGTTGTAAAAACGAAATTGATAACCGATATGCAAATTAATGCGATTTAATGAAAGCGGCATTAAATCAGCCCTCACCATAAATGCTTGTCGTGAACTCTTTAGCGGTGAGCGTAAATGCGCGCCATATTCTCCTAATAAGCGCATAAAAGGTAGTGGAGAAATTTTAATAAACCCAGAAAGATAATCCGCAGCTTTAGCTGTTTTGTACAGAACCGTGGTCTCATTTTGCAAAGAAGTTTCATCTAATGGATATACTAGAGCAGCAGATTCTGTCTCTGTTAGCCAACGCGAAAAGCCGATACCAAAAGCGCCATTAAATATATTAATAGTAGAATTAATAAAGTCATCATCAGCCCAGAAAACCCGTCCTGCAAAGGTAGTGCGCCATTCAATATCGCCACGTTGCAGGCCAATAGCAAAACCTTCAAGCGGAACTTCTTCAATTAGCAATCCGGTACCGATAGTTACTAAGTCGAGATCGGGAGCAATAAATTCAATATGTAGTGGTTTACCTGCAATATCAAACAAATCACGGTGCAAGTGTAGAGCAGCGCCGGGTAGTACCTGGCTAGAAAAACGATAACCATCACTGGCGCTTGGATTAAACATAGCGAGATTTAAATTAACCGCGATAGTATTCATCGCTTCGATTTCAGCGTAGGTATCAATCACAAAAAAACCATGGTAACGACTAAGATCGGTACGCTTGCGTGTAGTTTCAGCACCAATAGAGGCATCAGCAGCTAAAGCGAAATATGGTAGTTGTGAATCAAAGCGATATGGTTCAAATTCAAGTTGAGAGTGTAAATTACGGTTTATTAATTTGCGGGGCATTAAAGTCCAGGTATCTTGCCCGTTAGCCCATGGTTTTGCAGCGGCAGCAAAACTAGTTTGGGTAAGCGAGTTAATTTGCGGCAGGTAATTGTTAGCCGTCGATTGCGGTAAAAACCAATTTGGACTTTTGGGTTCGGGTTTTTTTATTGGCTCGATTAAATTAGTGGTTAAATCTTTAGCAGCTTGAACGCTAGGTTGTGGGCTAGCCGGACTATTTGTTTCTGGTGGCTCATTTGTAACCGGTTTATCAAGTTCGTTTTGGTTGTCGCTATTATTTGTTATGGTATTTGCAGAAGATGAATTTTGGTTTTCTTGAGCTTTAGCTAAAGATAACGGAGCAAATATAAATACAAAACAACAAATTACAAGACCAAAATGATGCAATAAACCTCGTTGAGATTGTGCAACGCAGGGTATAATAAGGATTTTTTTGATTAGTGGAATTATCAACGATCGTACACTCCTGAAATTATTTTAGAATAATCTAAAGTCAGATGCCAATCCAAGCCCAAATGACATAGAAAGCCGCAGAAATTGTGGCCCACCATGTTGAAATAGACTCAGATGTTGGTTGAACTATGCCATCAATAATAACCATTTGTATATTTTTTAGCTTGGTTAAATCGCTATCCGGACTACCTTTAACCACAATTATATCTGCCCGGTAGCCTATTGCTATACGTCCTAATGCATCACCTAAGCCTAATAATTTTGCACTATCACGGGTTATCGTTGTTAAAGCAACATTAGGAGATGTAGTGTCAATATTTTTATCATGTAATAAAATCGATACTAAGTCTGGTTGTTTATGGAACTTTTTTGTGGCTGTGTCGCTGTAGGCTAGATAATTAGTATTTGGTTTAGATATGATAACATCTGCTTTACATTTATTGGCGATCGTACGCTCTTGCTCATTAGATACTTCAACAAAAGCTAATAATTTTTGTATATGAGCTTCTTTGATAATATTGCACCAGCAATCATGAATAATTTGTGGCGATTTTGTGGCATCGCTATGCTTTGGAACATTAGTAAAATTAATAAAATCAACACCAGCAACAGCTAACTGACGAATCTGCATTTGGTAGGTATCAATATTTTTTTTATTTTCGTTTTTAGTTGTAGCTAAACAAGTAACAGTACTGCGATCATTCAAATTTGCATTGCTGATTTCATATGTGTGTATTGTTGAGCCACTTACTAATAAACGTGGCCCACGACCGCGTCCGGTGCCTACATACCGTCGCAGCCCTAAAGCCATAGCTAAAGAAGTACCGCGATCAGCTACAGTAGTAATACCACTATTGATAAACAAATTAAGGTTTTGTATTGCCGTATAAAAATCACCGGGTTCATTAATTTGATAATTATAAGTAAGATCTAATTGAGTATTAATAATTCCCGGCATCACTGTGGCCTCACGGGCATCAATAATTTTTGTATTAGATGAGTTGCTAAATATTTGATGGTCATCTTGTTTTATATTAACAATAAGCCCGCGGTACACTTCAATCTGCATATTTTTAAGAACTGGGCCACCGCTACCATCAAACAAACGTCCTGCATGAATGAGCAATCGTTCAGGTGGTAGAGGGTTGCAAGCAAGCAAAAAAGTGCTACAGGCTATAAATATTGTATAAGCAATTGGTCTCTGCATGGTAATTTTATTGTAAAGGACATTTACTGAGTTATAAAAGTTTTAGCTAGTTATGCGAATTTTGACGCAGTGTTTACAAGTTAATTGCATTTTAGACCCTTCTACTTTTTAGCATATGCTATTATTTTGCCACCATGGACAGGTTCAGCACTGATCATAAAAAAAACCACTTGACGCAAGATACTACAACATTGCGTGCAACAGATATACAAAACACAAAAGGTGATAATACTTTGCCTAGTAGCATAAATGACAGTCAAAGTGTTAAGCGTGAAGCTAAACAACAACCATTATCTCATTATGCTTTTAAAGTTAAACGCGCAGCAGTTTTAGATAAAAGCCCGCGAAGAGATCAAGGCAGTCACCTAAATTTTATTCCATCGCCTCTTACTACCAAACAAAGATTATTTATTTATCGTACGATGTATACAAGTAGACGCATCGACGATATTGAAATGCAGCTTAAGCAGCAGAATCTTGGTTTTTTCCAAATAGCCAGTGCTGGTCATGAAGCTACTCAAGCAGCAGCAGCATTAGTTTTACGTGCTGGTCATGATTGGTTTATTCCCTATTATCGTGATCGAGTTTTGTGTTTAGGTCTAGGAGTTACTGCTTACGATATGTTTTTAGAGTTGCTTGGTGCCGCTGCCGGACCAGGTTCTGGTGGGCGACAGATGCCTTCGCACTGGGGAAATCCTAAGCTTAACATTATTTCAAGTTCAAGTGTTGTGGGTACTCAATATTTAAATGCTACTGGTTGTGCTGAAGGTGGGCGTATTTGGCAGCACCTTGCCCCTTTGGTAAATAATGGCTGTTGGGTTAGTGATGAAGTAACGTATGTATCCGGTGGTGAAGGCTCGACCAGTGAAGGTGAATTTTTTGAGGCTTTAAATACGGCATGTAATGCTAAATTACCGGTAATTTTCCATATTCAAGATAATGGTTATGCTATCTCAACACCGATAGAGGTTCAGACAGCTGGTGGCTCAATTACCAAGTTACTTGAGGGGTATCCTAATCTATTACGTCTTGAATTTGATGGTTGTGATCCCGAAGCGAGTTATCAAGCTTGGCAACGTGGTGTCCATCATGCCCGTACTCGTCGTGGTCCGGTGTTAATGCATGCGCATGTTATAAGACCATACTCACATTCTATGAGTGATGACGAGCGGCTATATCGAACCGCGGCTGAAATAGAAAAGCAGACGCAACAAGATCCCTTGATCTGCTATCGTAGAGTTCTACAAAACAAACACGGTATTACCGAAGATGAGTTTAATAAAATTGAGCAAGAAGTAGAAGCAGATGTGCAAGCCGCGCGTAATGCGGCGGTACAAGCACCAGCACCTCGACCTGAAACTGCAAGTTTATATGTTTATTCACCTAAAATTGATCCAACCAGTGATAATTTTGCTTCAGTTGCTTTGAGCAATGGTCAAGATCAAACCATGGTTGATCTCATTAATGTGTGTTTACGTGATGAAATGGCGCGCGATCAACGTATTGTGGTTTTTGGCCAAGACGTAGCTGATGCTTCACGTTCAATAGCTCTTAAAGAAACCAAAGGAAAGGGAGGAGTGTTTAAAGCCACTGCCAATTTGCAACGTCAATTTGGTAGTCAACGTGTTTTTAATTCACCCCTTGCTGAAGCTAATATTGTTGGTCGAGCAATTGGGATGGCCATAAGGGGCTTAAAACCGATCGTTGAGATTCAATTTTTTGATTATATTTGGTCAGCGATGATGCAACTGCGTGGTGAATTAGCATTATTGCGTTGGCGCTCAAATAATGCCTTTTTTGCGCCGGTAGTAGTGCGAGCAGCATATGGTGGTTATTTAAAAGGTGGCGGGGTTTATCATTCGCAAACCGGAGAGGCTATTTTTACGCATATTCCAGGCCTACGCGTGGTAATGCCTTCATGCGCGCTTGATGCTAATGGTTTATTGCGTACAGCTATTCGTTGCGATGACCCAGTACTATTTCTTGAACATAAACATCTTTATCGCCAGACTTATAATCGCGCTGCTAATCCTGGACCTGATTTCATGATTCCTTTTGGCAGGGCAGCAACACTACGCAGCGGCAAACATCTTACTTTAATAACTTACGGTGCCTTGGTAAAACGCTCACTTGATGCTGCGCTACTTGCAGCCAATGAAGGCATCGAAGTAGAGATTTTAGATTTGCGTACTCTTTCTCCATATGATTGGGATGCTATAGCGGTAAGTGTACAAAAGACAAATCGTGCTTTAGTTGTATATGAAGACTGTCGTAGTTGGGGTTTTGGTTCTGAAATCGCCGCTCGTATTGCTGATGAATTATTCGAATATCTTGATGCACCGGTACAACGCGTAGCTTCTTTAGATACTTTTGTAGGATATAATCCCACCCTAGAAAATGCAATTCTTCCTCAAAGTGACGACGTATATCGTGCTATTATAAAGCTTGCGCGCTATTAGCTTATAGCCGGAGGCTAAATCATGAAGTTTGAGCACGTACTGGTACCTATTGATTTTTCAGAACAGTCACGTAGAGCCCTGCGAGCAGCCGACGAGTTATGTCAGAGTTACAATGCCACGCTCACGCTTTTGCATGTACATGCTATTGTTGGGGTAGCCGTACTTGATTTTACTTACGTTGAACAACCTCAAGAAATTGTACGTATTACTGAGGCAGCCGAAGAGCAATTACAAAGTTTGGTGGCAGAATTGCAAACACCAAAAGATTCAATAAAGATTGAGGTGTTAACCGGAGATCCAGTTGATGAAATGATAAAACTTTCTCAAGAGCATGATCTCATGGTGATGTCTACTCATGGCCGTAGCGGGATTACCCGCTTTTTAATGGGATCAGTTGTTGAACGCGTGGTCCGCGGGGCTCATTGTTCAGTACTGGTTATACGACCAGAGAGCCAAATATAAAAATTATTATTCTAACTATTCAATCCTCTCCTGGAGCTGCCGCGCCAGGAAATACTATAAAAGAAACAAATCCATTAGTCGTAGCGGAGGGGCTTGAACCCGCCGGATGCTGGACTTATTTCGCCACATCTTGCGGCAAGCAGCTTAAGTCAGCTATGTTTAAAAAAACAGTCGTTTTTTTGTATCTATACCCTAATAGTGGTTACGATAGTCTATCTTAAATGGCATCTTTTAGGAGAGCGTCATGTTTGTAGAGGGTGAAGTTGAAATTCAAGTAAAAGACCGTGCAGCTATAGGTCTTGATGAGCACAATATGAAATTATGGGTACAACGAGCTTTTAAAGAAATGAGTTGTTACCGAATTTCTAACTTTCGTATTGATGCAGATCGCACGGTTAGGGCTGTAGTAGCATTAAAACTTTCGGTTTTACCTGAAAATGAGCGCAATTTGCTTGAAACTCACGCCAATGATCTCGGCTTATTACGTTCTTTTATCGAAAAGATGTTTGAAGCCAAAGGTACTTGCCGTTGTATTGGTGAACCTAAGCTTAAGCCGACTTAAATGTAAGTTTAAGCAGCAATATCATTGCTGATGCTGCTATTGATAAGCTTAGCTCGATAAGGAGTTATAGCTATGGCCGATAGTGCTTTGACTATTTTTAGGCAAGCTGAAGACGAGCTACGTGAAGGTAAATATATCGCAGCCTTGGGTAACTACCTGCGAGTAGTTCGGGGAGTGCCACATTTTTTACGGGCACGGTTTCGTCTCTCTGATACCTTATTAAATCTTAAAGCCTCGGCGGCTTCGTTAGAGATCTATAAATCTATTGCTTGGCATGCCATTAAGGTCGGTCAGCCTTTAATTGGTTTGATGGCAATAAAAATGGCAAGTGCTTTAGATCCTAAGCAAATAGAGGCTATCGAAGTACTAGCGCAGTTATATGCAAGAGATTCTGATCGTGTTGACGAAGTAACAGAAATTTACCAACACCAAGAAATAGCTAAAGATGATATTGCCGGCGAACTTAATGGGCTAATCGGAACTGAGCTAGTGGTAGCAGCAGCAAATGAAGGCGTTGAGATAAATTATACTGAAGGTTATCCGACTGCGCTGCCGGCTATTCCATTATTTAGTTTTTTAAAAGAAGATGCTTTTGAATCAGTATTAAATAGCTTGATTTTACGTCGTTTTGTTAAAGGTAATGCTATTATCACTGAAGGTCAGCCGGGTGATTCTTTTTATATTATTGCTGAAGGTTCGGTTGATGTAAGTCGCAATATTGGTGGGCGGGTGCGTAATCTTGCGCATCTTAAAAGTGGTGCAGTTTTTGGTGAAATGGCCCTTATTTCAAAAGCACCGCGTACAGCAACAGTTACTGCTAGTGAGGATTGTGATCTGCTTGAACTTAAACGCGCATCTTTAGAAAACCAAGCTCAGAAACTAGTTAGTGTTACTCAAGCACTAAAAGATTTTACCCATGAGCGATTTTTGGCAAATCTTACGGCAACAAGCCTTATTTTTAAGCCTTTTCCTCGTCCGATGCGCAATGAAATTATTCGAAAATTTAAAGGTTATCCATTGGTTGCGGGTAATAAAATAATTACTGAAGGCGAAGAAGGTCAGGGTCTGTTTTTAATTCTTAAAGGACAGATCGAAGTTAGCAAACTTGCAGATGATGGCAGTAAATTAATATTGGCAACCTTGCATGAGGGCGATGTCTTTGGTGAAATTTCATTACTACAATCATCTTTAACTACAGCTTCATGCACTGCAGTAACTAACGGAAATTTATTATTTTTACCTAAAAAAGATTTTACTGCGATGTTGGCGCGTTATCCCCAGCTTAAAGAGCAATTATCGTCGATAACAGCAGAACGCTTACAAAAGACCAAACAAATGCTAGAGATGGAACCCATTGAAATAACTGAAGATGATGAGTTAATTATGCTTTAATTGTTAATCTTAGTTTTTATTCTTGATTTAAAAAAAATCGTACCTAATTTTATTTAAGGAATAATAGGGACACCCCCTAGCTTGATCTTGCGTGATTAAGACTTGCGTGCATAAGTTGTAATCTAGGAGATATAACAAATGGCTGATTTACATACTTTTCAAACTGTCGGTACTCGTGCCAGCCAAGAAACTAAGGCAGCCGAAGTAGCAGCATTTATGGGTTCAGTTTACCGTTGGATGGCCTTTGGTCTTGCGGTCACAGGTTTTACCGCCTTTTATGTCGCCAACTCAGAAACTGCAGTAAATGCCATCTTTGGCAATCCTATGGTGTTTTACGGCTTGTTGTTTGCACAACTAGGGTTGGTTTTTGCATTTACACCATTAGCCATGCGAGTTTCTTCGGCAATCGCTGGTTTGATTTTTATTGCTTACTCAGGGCTTACCGGGGTTACTTTATCAGCCATCTTTTTACGCTATACGCAAAGTTCAATTGCCCAAACATTTTTAATTACCGCCGGCGCGTTTGCGGCTCTGTCGTTTTATGGGGCGACAACTAAACGTGATTTAAACGCCATGGGTCGATTTATGATGGTCGGCCTTTTTGGTTTAATCATTGCCTCAGTTGTAAATATTTTTATGCAAAGCCCAGCAATTTATTGGGTTTCAACTTATGCTGGGGTGCTGATTTTCTCAGGGCTTACCGCCTATGAAAATCAACGCCTGCGCGAACTTTATCGCACTAGCGGCCAAACCGGTAATCTCGCTTTGCGCGGTGCTTTAATGTTCTACCTTGATTTTATCAACTTGTTCCTAATGCTTTTACGTTTATTTGGTAGTGAACGGCGCTAGATATTTTTTTGGTAACTGAACTTACCAACTCCACTAAGGCCGCTATAAAATTTGGGTGAGTCGCTGGTGTAGGGCTGCGGTAAAAATTTTTGATCCCAACATCGGTAGCTAAGTTTTGCAGTTCTATATCAAGCTCATACAAAGTTTCTAAATGTTCACTGACAAACGAAATCGGTATTACTAATACCGAAGTGATCCCATGTTTGCCTAAGGTTATAATAGTTTCTCGGGTGGATGGCTTAAGCCAACTGACCGGACCGACGCGACTTTGAAAACATAAGTATATTGGATTAGGGAGCGATAATTTATCAGATATAGCTTTTATGCTTTGCTTTATTTGTCGTGGGTAGGGATCACCACGCCTGACATATGATAGCGGAATGCCATGAGCTGAGAATATCAGCGCTGTCGTATCTTTTAAACGATTTGGAATATTGGCTAACGTTTTAAGTATATTATCAGTAACAGAGTTTATAAATCCATTAATAGTAGGATATGCTTTAATTATTTTTAAACGATTTAACTCTTGAGTGGCTAATTGGCTTATTAATTCATTAATACTTGAACGTGTAGTAGCAAAGGCGTAATGCGGATATAGAGGTAGAACTACCCAAGTTGCATCAGACCAATATTTTCTTGCCTCTTGCAGCGCCACGCTGGCACGCGGTTCACTATAGCGCATCGTAACCAATACGCGAGCATCAAATCCTAATAGTTTTAAATGTTTTTCAAGTGCTAAAGCTTGCGCCATGGTGTTAGCACCAATGGGAGAACCGCCACCAATCGCTTGATAAAGAGGTATTACTTTTGGGGTTCGGTAAGCTGCTATAAATGAAGCTAGTTTGGTTTTAAAAAATTTTGGCCCTGGTAATATGTCATCAAAAAGATTCTGTAAAAAAGGTTTTATTTGGGTGTAATTATCAGGTCCGCCTAGTTGCAGTAAAAATACGCATAGACGTTTGGCGTTTTTTATCTGGCTCATATAACTCTGTTATAATCATTGAGGTTTTGCTGCCAGACTTTAACTCCACAGTAACGGCTACCTTCGGGACAATAGGGTTTAACATTGGTTTGTTGGCGAGTAGCGCAAGGTGGTCCTAAATATTGACCGATAGTAGGATGCTGCTCGCGGATTTGTTTTACTTCATCGACAGTAGCTCGCCAAATTTCATCTTGCGCATTGTAGCATAATCGAGTTGACCATTTGTGTTGCCAAGCAGCGAGATCACCAGATTCAATAAAGCGAATAGGAAATGCATTAGGTAATAAATAAAGAGCAAATTCAGGAGTAACGCCAGCATCAAGTAGCTTATCAATAGCTTGCCAAGTTTGTTGCATAGTTTGCATAAAGCGGTCATGAGCAGTATCAAAATTAGCAATCAGCGTCGGAAGTATTACATCAGGGGTACCGCTGCGATATTGAGTAGAAAGTATTGGTCTTGAACCGGGGGTCATCCGATGACGTTGATCCTGCGAATCTGCAGCATGCGATAGTTTTTTTAAAAAAGTATAATGCGGGTGCATTAATGAACGAGTAACTTTGCCAATACTAGCAAGATTAAGTGCACCACCTAAATAGGGATTTTGTTTTGGCGATAGTACCCAAGCAATAGCGTCACTATCCGATAATTGCGTTGCATTTAAACCTATAGTAGTGCGTACCGCTTGGGCTAAAAGCTTTTCTCCATGGTTTTGGTAATCAAGTAAGCGCGAAGAAAATTCGCCTAAATCAGCATCAAAACTTTTACAAAACAGATGCGCATTGCTGTTTGGTGTTGTAATACCTAAAGAGCTTAATAGGGCATATTCGTGGGTTTGCTCAAGTTCAAGAGGATCTTCAATATATGAAAAAAACAAAGGGTCATGCTCATTAACTGCATCAATCATGGCATTGATAACGATGCGGGTTTCATTTGGCACATCAAGCATACGTGATAAGCGATGATAACGATGCAGCGTTAAGCCGCTGACCGTGTGATATAGTTGCGTAAAAGTTGCAACCGGCAGAGCGTATCTCGCAACTTCTTGTGCTTTTTTTCGGATTGCCGGTAAATATTGTTCGCGTTGTTTTTGGCGCGCTTGAAATATATCAAAGTAAGCCTTAGCCGTCGGTTCAATTAATATTTCAGTAAGCTCTCGATAACAGAGCATTTGTGCTGCTGCTGTTTGTTGATAAAATTCTGCTTCACGGGCGGGTAATTGTGGAATCAGCAAGCGATCTGGTTGAACTTTTACATAGCGTTGGCTGACTTGCTCTGAATTATAAAATGGATGCGCATGCAAAAATGACCAAACAAATTGTCGTGATACATTTTCAATAATGAATTGAAATGCTGCATGTTGCAGAGTGGTATGATGACCAGCGGTGTATGTACTACGAGCGATAATATCGCGCTGAGCGCGTGCGGTCTCATCTTGTTGTACATCATTACTGGTAATTACTCGCGTACAATAACAAGTGCGAGCAGTAGCAATCGCATTATTATAGGGCTCACTAAATGCATTAACTAAACGCACGATAGGTTGCAGTGAAGAAAATGGTGATGAAACATTAGCGGCAATAATCATGAGTTTAGGCGTGGTTGTGGCCGGATGAGTTTAAAAAAGAGTGGTTATATTCTAAAGTTACTCGTCGTGAGGTTAGCGGGCGTCCAGTTTGAGATTCAATCCAATCTAACGCGCAGTCAACTAATGCATTAGCACTATGAATATCAGGGCAACCAGTGCCACTAAAGGCAGCCGCTACGCCAGGGGGTAAAGGCCGTAAAGTTGGGGCACAACGCGAACAGACGATGCCGCCATACTTGCAATCGAAACTTATGGCTTTAAAAAATGTATCACCACAACAAGTGCAAGTACTAAAGTCAGGGGTGATACCACTTGCACAGAGCAAAGATGGATAAAAATTTGAGGCCCTAATAAAATCACCGGCTTCAAGACAATCAAGTGCATCTGCTAAAGCTTGATAAATTTCAGGTGCCGCTTGATGCTCAGCAACTAACAAGCGTACGGATTCGCAACACATACCAGCACCAATCAAACGTTGTAGGCTAGTACGCAGGCCCAAGCGTGGTTGTATTTGGCGAGCAGACTCAAGTCGCCATAATTTATTGGTAGGAGTTACTTCAATTTCAATGTTGGCAAATAAATCCAGCACACCAGCAAAACGTTTTTTTGAGTTGCGCGCATGACGAGCAACAATAGCAATACGACCTTCTTCGGCAGTGAGTACCTCAATAATGCGATGGGCATCACCAAAATTGCGAATATGAAGCACAATTGCAAAAAGCTGTTGTATGCGTCGATTCATATTTTACCTAAACTTCGCAGAGTATATCGCGCTACTCAACTGAACGCAGAGATTGAGTGCATTTTACGCCAAATTTGCTATTGCTTTCGGTTGTAGCACAAGAAGCAAAGCTTTGACGAGCGGCCTGACGGTCGTCTTGTTTTAAATAAGCTAATCCCTGGTAATAATGCATTTCACGTATATATTCAGCTTCGCGTGAGTTTTGATTGTTTTCGTTGTTAAGGCAGTGCTTATCAAATCGACGAGCATTTACAATAACATCAGCACTATCACCAATATCTATACCTATTTGAGCTAGCCAGAGATAACCACGACAGAATTTGGGACTTTGAGCTATGGCATTGCGTAAATGTATTCGCCCTTTGTCGACTTCTCCATTTTTATAATAGGCCCAACCCATATTGCCTTCAGCTAACGATGGCGTGTTATAGAGAATATCGTTTAGGGCTTTCTTGAAATGCTCAATTGCTTCATCATATCGACCGAGATCAATTAATAATATGCCAAAATTATTGTGAGCCTGAGAGAAATCGGGCTTTAACTCAAGGGCGCGTTCATAATGTTCGAGAGCTTCTTTACTTTTTTCTAAAGCGTGATAAACCAACCCAAGAGCATTATGGGTTTGTGGCATTTCAGGATTTAAATCAACAGCAATTAGTAGCTCACTTAAGGCTCCGCGAAAATCGCCGCGCTCAAGGTTAGAGACGCCGATATCATAATGAATACGAGCATTGGCAAGGTTGGCTTCGCTGATATTACTGGCGCAACTAGTTATTAAATTTAAACTAATAATACAAATTAAGACGTTAAACCCCCCATGCCTAAGCATGGCATTTATAAGGATTTGGCAACAGCGACGGTATTGTTCTTTAAGCATACTAACAGACATGCATTAGCTATATAGATGCCGAGCGTAGTGTCAAGCAGGGTATGAGATTTGAGCTAAAAAGCTTGTACAAAATATATAGTTATAATACATGAGTGCTGCGCATTTGTTCAATGAGACGACCGTATTCAACCTCCCACTCAGAGGTACCTTCGCGCAGGTTTTTCAATCGGCCACGTACTTCACGGTCAAGTTCTTCATCAACACCAAGATACTTCTGGATGGCCACTTGTACAATTTTACGAAGTTCGTGGTCTTCGACAAAAATTTCTTCAATATGTTTTGAGTCGAATAAACCCTCGATCACACGATTAACAATGTGTTCAAAAGCCCCTTCACCAGTAACTATTTTGCGATTTTGGGCAAGACTTTGTTTGACGCGGCCCAGCATATCAGCAGGTAACTTATGACGTTGTAGTGCGTCAAGAGCATCATGCTTAAGCTTATCAAGAGCGTCCATATAATCGACGATAATGCCGGCGACATCGAGTTCAGCCTCATCACGATGACCGTCTTCGACCTCGATAGCACGGCCGGCCAAAAGGGCGCGAATAACGTCCTTAGCGATTTTAGGAATTACCCGTCTGTAGATCTTCATGCATTGGCCTCGTGAACAACAAGCAGCTTGAGGCCATATAGGTGCCCTCTTGCGTTGGTGTCAACCAGCATTTGCAAATACGCATAATTTTTGACGTCAAGGCCGCTACAGCCTAGGTTAACTATTAATATTTAGCGTGGTGCTAAAGGCTGTACAGGTAGTTTAATAGTCCGAAAGGGGCCATTTTAATGGCCAATCGACGTCGCGAACAAAAAAAACGACCGCTTGAAAGTCGTCATGAAAAACCGACCACTAAACGAGTGCCACATGAAGTTGTGGCTGTTTTGCTTGGTTGTCTCGGGGTACTTAGTGTCTTTGCGCTAATTAGCTATAATGCTGGTGATACTTCGCTAAATGCTAGTAATCGTTCAGTAGTCAAGAATTGGATTGGGCCAGCAGGGGCTTACTGGGCTGATTTGTTACTTCAATTAGTAGGTGTTAGTGCCTATGCTTTTGGGGTTGGCCTACTTCTAGCAAGCTGGCGAGCATTGACAGCAAAACGAGTATGGCCAGGGGGGCGCGAGCTTTTTGGGCTTGTGTTGACGGTAATTTCAGTTGGCACCATGGCGCATTTGGCACTGCATAACCAGGCGTTTCCTTATCCTCCTGGTGGTTTACTTGGAGCATTGCTTGGAGATTTTTTACAGCAAAAGATCGCATTAATAGGCTCAATCGTTGCTACCGCGAGTTTTGTTTTAATAGCCTTAGCAATTTCAATTGAAGGAATTCTAGCTGGTTTAGGTGTACGCGGCGTTAATTTGGCAAAAATTGCCTTTTGGCGCATTAAATTGCTGATTTTAACCATGCAAGAAAGAAGGCGACGACGGCAAGAAAAATTAGCTGAACTAAAAAGTAAGGCTACTGAAGAGTTTGCGACTGCTAATGATTGGACCATCGGTGATTTGCATTTTGCTAGCCAAGAAAAACGTCAACAGAGTCTTGAAGAAGCTCGAGCCCATGCAGTCGCTTTAGCAGAACGCGATGCCGAAAGAGAGTTTAAAAACGTACGTAAACGTGCGCTTAAACCTATGGCAGAACCAGCCTTGTCGTTAAGCAAACATGTTGACTTAGAAAAAGAAGAAAGTTTTGAACTTGGGGTACTACCAAATTTTGAGCTTGATAACGCCACTAACATTTTAAAAGATCAAATAGATAATCAAAAATGTGATCCCAAAGCATTAAGCAATACGACTACCGAATCACCACCAACACCCAAAAGAGTAATAAAACGTTCACAAAATGCTGAGCCGCAAATTGTTAATGTGCGTCATGATTTAAATGCCGAGGCTATTGTTGCAGTTGATAAGGCAACAGTTGAGAAAAAGACGAATGAGCAAATTTATACTTTACCCTCAACTTCTTTGCTTGACTTTGAAGCAACTGTGCGCGAACCACTTGATCCGCAAGCGCTACGCGAGAATGCCCAGAGATTAACCAAGACACTTAAAGATTATAGTATTGATGGTCATGTGCGTGAGATCCGACCTGGCCCAATCGTTACTATGTACGAATATGTACCGGCTCCTGGCATCAAATTATCAAAGATTGCTTCACTTGCTGATGATTTAGCCATGAGTATGGAGGCCTTGCGTGT
Organism: Deltaproteobacteria bacterium; assembly: GCA_016931625.1. Taxonomy (NCBI): domain Bacteria; kingdom Pseudomonadati; phylum Myxococcota; class Myxococcia; species Deltaproteobacteria bacterium. The sequence continues at coordinate 21,143 of JAFGEK010000162.1, forward strand.
GCGTATTGTCGCACCAATTCCGGGCAAAGGCGCGGTTGGTATAGAAATACCTAATGACACTCGGGAAATGGTATTTCTTAAAGAAATTATTGCTCACGATTCATTTAATAAATCAAAGAGTTCGTTAACTCTGGCGTTAGGCAAAGATATTGAAGGTGGTGCTTATGCGACGGATTTAGCGCGTATGCCTCACTTATTGGTAGCAGGGGCAACTGGTGCTGGTAAAAGTGTAAGTATCAACACCATGATCATGAGTATTTTATTTCGTGCAACTCCAGATGATGTGCGTTTACTTATGGTTGATCCGAAAATGCTTGAGTTGTCAGTATATGAGGGCATTCCACATTTGTTGCTACCAGTTGTTACCGATCCTAAAAAGGCCGCGCTGGCGTTGCGTTGGGCAGTTGAAGAAATGGAACGTCGCTATCAATTACTTAGCGATGCAGGCGTGCGTGGAATCGATAGCTACAATAAAAATTTGCGTGCTGCTTTTGCTCGGGGTGAAAAACCAACTTTTCCTGCAAAAAGCGAAGATGAAGAGCCACGCGAAATACGGCCATTGCCATATATCGTAGTTATTGTCGACGAATTGGCTGATTTAATGATGGTAGCTTCACGCGATGTTGAAGCATCAATCATGCGTTTAGCCCAAATGGCACGTGCAGCTGGCATTCATCTTATTTTGGCGACGCAGCGACCTTCGGTTGATGTGTTAACTGGTGTCATAAAAGCCAATTTTCCAACGCGTATCGCCTTTCAGGTGGCTTCACGACACGATTCACGCACCATCATTGATAGCAATGGGGCTGAGCATCTTTTAGGTCGTGGTGATATGCTGTATTTATCGCCCGGTGTTGGTGGTGTGGTGCGTGTACATGGTGCATTTGTATCTGACGAAGAAATTAATCGCACCGTAGCTTTTTGGAAAAAACAAGGCAAGCCTGAGTATGATGAATCAATTTTGCAGCCGCGAGGTGATAGTGTAAGCGATGGAGATTCCAACACTGCAAATGGTGGTGATATTGATGATGAAGTTTATGACCAAGCTTTAGCAATAGTTACCGAAACCCGCCAAGCCTCTATTTCAATGATTCAGCGGCGATTGCGCATTGGTTATAATCGTGCGGCTCGTTTAGTTGAGCGTATGGAAAGTGAAGGTATTGTTGGACCGGCTGATGGAGCTAAACCACGCGAAGTATTATTAGGGTCGGCACTCTTGTAATTTGCCAGTAACTTGCAGACGAACGCCTTGGTAGCATTAACAGCATTACGGTGTCTGTAAACTGCTATTATGCCCGGAATAAACCCAATTGGCGCGCTCGAACTGATGAATATCGAACTACGGTGAGGGAAATTATGCGGGTAGCGTAGATACGAGGATGGTATGATCATTGCTTAACGATATATTTACGGTTTACAATAAAAGGGTAACCTAAATTCATTATCACTTAATTTAAACGAGCGGGTTTAAATTACTTAATTTAAGTGAAAGAAGGTAAGGTGATAAGAATGGAACAAATGATCACAGCAAGCCCTGCTATTCAAGGAGGACACGCCGTCATTCAAGGTACACGCGTTCCGATACATGTAATAGTAAGCGCATTAGCCGACGGCGCCACGGTATTAGAAGTAGCCGAAGCCTATGGTATTACAGACCAGCAAGTACATGCTGCGTTAGCTTATGCTGCTGATATAATTGCTGAGGAGCGAGTTATTGCGCTTCCTGGTTGATGAAAATGTACCTCGCCAAATTGGGCTTTTCCTGCTCGATCTCGGTCATGACGCGCTAATTGTTCGTGATTCACCGTTATCAGGAGCAAATGATTTTGTTCTTTGGGAGCTAGCTGCCAAAGAACATCGCATTATTATTACTCATGATCTTGATTTTCCCATACCGGGAGTAACCACTTTACCTGAAGGGTTGGTATTGATAAGGCCCTTTAATAATCATCCTGCTGCTATTCTCGATTTGTTTCGTAAATTTTGGTCAGCAATTTCGCCTGATGACCTTTCAGGGCACATAATCTCTGTTCAGGCAGGACGTTACCGCCGTCGGCCATTACGTTAATAAAACCCCCTAGCCAGCCAGTAGCACCAGACGACGTAACCCATGATAGACATTGCACTTTATTGTTTCGGACAGTGG
>JAFGEK010000163.1 GCA_016931625.1 Deltaproteobacteria bacterium
ATCGTAATGCGAGTGTTATTTTGTTTCACTACATTTTACGAATTTTGTAAATCGCCCCTTGAAAAATCAGGCAGTTACACGATTTTTTGCAAAACAAGTGTCAAAGATGGAATGAGTGTCCCTATTTAACCATCGGTACGCCCTTTGCTGATATGGGCCAGGTTGAGGATGGCGGGGTGGTCTATACTTTCATTCGCTCTGGAGCCTACTGGGTACAAGAGGCGCAGCTTTTTCCCTTGGATCTCCACAAAAGCTCCAAGTTTGGTAGATATGTGGATATCAGCGGTAACACTATTGTGATTGGATCTAGGATATCCCACTGGAAAGGGGCTGCATACATTTATGTGGGCCCCGACCTTGAGCAATAGAAAAAGGGGATAGGTGCTCGTGTTAAACCATTGGCAATCATTAACCTGTTGCAATAAATGGGTTACAAATTATTAAACCCTCAATATTTTGACCTGCTTGCAAATCTTCTGTGTATAAATAATGGCAATTTGTTGCAATTGCAGCAGCTATAATTGTGGCATCCCAAAGTGATAATGAATAGTTTTGCTTTAATGCTAATGCTCGATGCAGAAGAGGTAATATATCATCAACTACATGCATTATACATAAATCATTTATAATTTGAGTTGCTTCTTGTTCACTAATAACAACTTTTATTTTTCGTGTAACCGTAATAAAAAACTCTTTAAGAACTTGCACACTAATAACTGCATTATTTGTATTAACCAAAATACGTAACAAATCAGCTGCTACCAAATTACGCTGCTTATCTGATTGATCGAAGGCATAAACAATAATGTTAGTATCAATAAAACTTTTTTCAACATTCATGTAATTCATCTCGAGTCCATGCATGGACCCCTACATTCAGTGTAGGTTTTTGTAGACGAGTTAATAAACGCTGGCGTTTTGTCTCGGTATCATCTTCGTTACGTACTAGCATTTCTAAATTATCACGTATTAATTGTGTAAGGCTGGTTTGCCTTTTTAATGCGATGATTCTTGCTTTAGTCAGAAGTTCAGAATCAATAGCAAGAGTAATATTTTGTTTGCTATGCATGCTATACATAATATGTGAAAAACTTATTATGTGCAATGAAATATTTTATAGTCGAAGTAGAGTAAAGAAACGAAGTAGGTTGGGGTCATGGCGCGCGATGCGGGAGTCGAACCCACGGCCTACGGCTTCGGAGGCCGTCACTCTATCCATCTGAGCTAATCGCGCGCTTAAGTACCTTTATTAGCGCAGTGTAATTTATGAGGCAATACTATCGGTAACTATTCATTTTACCAGAGAAATTATAAAACTGCTTAATTTTTCAGTATTATTTCAGCCATAATTATTACTAATTGCGTAAATTTTAATGACCTGATGTTTGTCAAGTCTTGCGTAATTTCGCGCCACAAATAATACTGTTTTTATCATGCGTAAATTAATTATCATTTTAAGTCTAACCTTAGCACCGGTAATTGCCAGTGCTTCGGTTATTATTCCATTAGCAGAACCTAAGCTTGTTGCAGCAGCCGACACCGTTTTTTGGGGTACTGTTGTTGATATTACAGCGCAACAAGACGCCAATGGTTTTGTTACTTCGTTATTTAAAGTGCAAGTTTATCAGGGGCTTAAGGGCACTAAGCTCGGTGACGAGGTTATAATCGAAGTGCCAGGTGGCGACCTTAACACTGGTGTTAGCGTAGCGGTCACTGGCTCACCACGCCCAAATATTGGCGATATGGTTTTTTGTTTTGCTGAACGCCATGGTCAGACACTGCGTCCACTAGGTATGTCTTTTGGTATGTTGGCTATAAAACAAGAGGCTGGTACCAATAATTTACGTGTTTATCGCAATCTTAATGGTTTGCAGCTAACCGCAAAATCAGGCAAAGCGATAGACGCTACTAACTATATGATAAGCGGCGAAAAGTTCGATGATTTTATTGCTCGTATTGAAAAACAAATACAAGCTTTGCCCACGCAATCAGCAGCTAAAAATAGTGAGGTGCAAAAATGAAAATATTAACTGCCTTTTTGGCCACCTCTTTTTTTCTGTTTAATAATGTTTGGGCTCAAACAACCGATTTATTAGATTGTAATGCAAATGGTCCTACCTACAATCCTAGCGGCTATCGTTGGGCGATAGTGCCAAACACAGCTTCTTCGCCCAAACCTATTGAGTATCGTATCTGTAGTAAAGGTTCTGATGATATCAGTCCATTTTCTAGCGTAGAGAATTCCATAGTCGATGCTATAGATGAATGGAACGAGATTGAATGCGAAAATGGTATGAATCCCAATATTAGCTTTGCCCAAGGTGATGATTATCCCACTGCTGATAATGGTGGCGATGATAATAATATTATATATTGGATAGAAAATAACTGGGTGGGTGATTCGCAAGCTGTTGCGATTACCGCAAGCAAATATTACACCGATACTGGTTACGAATTTACCTCAGATATGGCTTTTAACGGGGTTAATTTTTCTTTTCGGGCTGGTGGTGCCACAAAAAGCTGTAGCGCTACAGGCTCTAATGCGGACTCTTGCTTTGATATATTTGATGTAGCATTGCATGAAATGGGGCATTTCTTGGGCCTTAATCATGTAGCATGCCCTGATTCGGTTATGTATCCGCAAGGTGATCCTACTTCTATTAATAGCGAAATATCAGAACATGAGATAGCTGGTATTTGCGCCCTATACCCGCCACGTATGGTTGAAACTGCAAGTAAGCGTGATTTTGGTGAAGCTTGCACCATTAACACCTCTACTTCAACTAGCAACTGCGCTGACGGCAGTATTTGTGTTACTTCTGCATTAGGTCCTGGATGGTGCAGTAATAAGTGCGGCAGTAATGACGATTGTCCCAGAGGATTTTATTGCGCCCAACTTGAATACAACGGCAAAGCTGTTGGTCTATTTTGCAAACCTGGCGTGCGAATTAACGAACCAACTATGCCGATTGGCGAAGATTTATTAACTACTTGTCAGGATATAGATGAATGCTCTACAGAAATTTGTGCTTGGGAGCATGATTACGCCAACGTTGGTTTCTGCACTTGGCCGTGCAGTAAAGATGCAGGTTACGACCGCAATTATCTGTGTCCCATAGGTATGGATTGTATTGCCGGTTATGATTCAGATACCAATACTCGGATTGATTTCTGCTGGCCGCGCACGGGTTTTGATCCTGCCAGTGCTTTTGTTACCAAGGGTTTAAACTCTGATTGTTATGATGCTTCAGCAGGGGCAGGGGCGAAATGCGGTTTATCTAACGGTAGAGAACTTACTTGCTTTCAGTTTGGCAGTGGCAGTCAAGGGATAATTGGATCATGTGTTGAGTTTTGTAATGACACTGCATATCCATGTATAGCAGGATATACTTGCTGTTATGGGTTAGATAGCGCTGGCCAATGCGTAACCGAGCCACCGTCTGGGTCGCATAATAGTGGTTGTTTTAAATTGGGCAATGAAGGTGATCCCGCAATATTGCCAAACGAAAGCCTATGTTTGCCAGGTCATATCCCTATTGCTTTTGGTGGTGATTATAAAAACGCAAAATGTTACCGCACTTGCGAAGCACAACAATGCGCCAATGGGCAGACCTGCTTACAGTTTAGCGCTGTTCCTGATCACAACATTTGCTGCAACAACGGCACTGGGTATGCAAACCAACCAGTATGTCAACCCGGTCCTCCCACCAATGACCGCTCCTCAGGTTCGGGTGGTTGCAGTACAATGAGTGCTATTGGCTTATCAGCGGGGATTTTTGGGTTATTAATTGCTGTGGGGTTAACTCGTCTAAGCCGCAAACGCAAATTGTCTTAAACATGCCTTTTAATTAACGCTGCAATATCTGGCACTGCTTCTTCAACGTGTTTCTGAGCATTTGACCGCATGCGAGTATAGCCTTGGTGCAGGATGCGATTTTTAATGCTTTGCGCATGATTATCTGCAATCTCAATTAAACTTTCAGCAATAGCTTCACGATGATTAGTAAAATATTCGACAATATCAGCGTGATTTTTTGTTGCAGAAGCATAAAAAGGATCGAGATGATCAACAAATTCTTCAAGCATATGATCCACTGAATGATACACAGAATTAGGCTTAGTTGATTTAATCAGTTTATATACACTTTTAGTGGCAATTCCGCTTAATCCTTTTTGTGATGCGATAATTTTTTCGATTAGAGTTACACAGTCCATAATTACCACATTTCGTTTCTCGTTTGTGCATAATTTGTCTTTTAACATGAAAAACAGCAACAGCATTTTATTGCTTATTCTGCAAGAGAATAATACAATTGTTGCATGAATTCCAAGATTTAGATGTCTTTAGCATAGAAACATATACGATTACCAATTAGTAAAAAAATAGAATTTACTATAGGTTAGACAAATGACAGTGTTGTCAATTTAGAGACATATTTTTTAAACAGAGCATTTTCAGGGTTGCAAAGACTATTAATAATCCGTTACATATATAACATTAGACGTAGCCAATGGTAAGTGGTCGTCGGAGTTGTCCTGACATGATGCCTGTAGCATTCCCGTTTCACATTGTTGGTTCGATGGCTCTTCATTGGCGAGAACTGTGGTCGGTTGTTCCGATCCAAGAAAGGCTGCAAGCAGCAGCGAGGTAAGTAGCATGGCTAAAGGCAAAGTGAAGTGGTTTAACGACAGTAAAGGTTTTGGGTTCATTACTCCAGCAGAGGGTGGCGAAGACGTTTTCGTACATTTTTCTGCGATTTCACTCGACGGCTTCAAGTCGCTCGCTGAGGGGCAAGCAGTAGAGTACGATGTTATTCGCGGACCTAAAGGTTTACAAGCGCAAGCAGTGCGCCCAGTCAACTAACTTATATACGTTGGCTATTAAAAAGCGGGAGGCATCTTTATGCAATGATGCCTCCCGCTTTTTTTTATTGAGTAACAGATAAATTAATATATATACCGCCATAAAATATTTAGTGCTGGGGGAATAGTTAGTAATTAATTTACAAGTGAGTGATAAATGGCGCGTGAATTTATTTTCACCATGATGGATCTTCGCAAATCTGCTGGCGGTAAAGAAATTTTGCGAGGTATTAATCTTTCTTTTTATCCAGACGCTAAAATTGGTGTTATTGGCCCAAATGGTGCCGGTAAATCAACACTTTTGCGCATTATGGCTGGGCTGGAACAAGAATTTATTGGTCACGCTAAGAAAGACGCTGGTGCAACAGTTGGTATACTGCAGCAAGAGCCTCAGCTTGACCCCAATCTTGATGTTCGTGGCAATGTTGAACTTGGACTAAAGTCTATCAAAGACTTACTTGACCGTTTTAATGAAATTTCAGCTAAATTCGCCGAACCAATGAGTGATGATGAAATGCAGAAACTCATGGACGAGCAAGGCGAACTTCAAGATAAAATCGACCACGCCAATGGCTGGGAAATCGATCGTATGATTGATACAGCCATGGATGCCTTGCGTTGCCCACCTGGTGATGCTGACGTATCCAAAATTTCAGGTGGTGAACGACGTCGGGTTGCCTTATGTAGAATTTTGCTTGCCAAACCAGATTTGTTGTTACTTGATGAACCAACAAATCATCTTGATGCTGAAAGTATTGCCTGGCTTGAGCAACATCTTAAGCAATATGAAGGTACAATTGTTTGTATTACACACGATCGTTATTTTCTCGATAATGTTGCGCAATGGATCCTTGAACTTGATCGCGGCTATGGGGTGCCCTGGAAAGGCAATTACTCGTCTTGGCTTGAGCAAAAACAAAAACGTCTCGCCGACGAAGAAAAACAAGAAACCGCACGGCAAAAGTTTTTGCAACGTGAGTTAGCCTGGGTGCGTATGTCACAAAAGGCGCGTCAGCAAAAAAGCAAAGCTCGTCTTTCACGTTATGAAGAAATGGTACGTGAGCAACGAGATCGACGCGAGTTAGCTGGTGAAATTTATATTCCTCCGGGGCCGGACCTTGGCGGTTTAGTAATTGAGGCCGTTAAACTACGTAAAGCTTACGGTGAGCAATTGTTGTTTGATGATTTAAGTTTTAAACTACCTCGCGGAGGCATTGTTGGGGTTATTGGTCCAAATGGTGCCGGAAAAACTACTTTATTTAAACTGCTAACCGGCAAAGAAAAACCTGATGCAGGTGAGCTTCGTTTTGGCGACTCAACTAAATTGGCTTATGTTGATCAGTCACGCGATGCTTTAAACGGAGATAATACTGTATTTGAAGAAGTATCAGGTGGTGTTGATTTTATTGATCTTGGCAAACGTCGTATCAATGCACGCGCATATCTTGCTAATTTTGCATTTAAAGGTAGCGATCAACAAAAACGAGTTCGTGATTTATCGGGAGGTGAGCGCAATCGCGTGCACTTAGCCAAAATGCTAAAAGAAGGCGGCAATCTTATCTTATTTGACGAGCCCACCAATGATCTTGATGTAGAAACTTTACGTTCACTTGAAGAGGGCCTTACCGATTTTCCGGGCTGTGCGGTAATTGTCTCCCATGACCGTTGGTTTTTAGACCGCATCGCTACGCATATTTTAGCTTTTGAAGGCAATAGTAGCGTTTTCTTTTTTGAGGGCAACTTTGAAGCTTATGAAGAAGATAAAAAGAAACGCTTAGGGACTGAATCAGTACAACCAAAACGTATTAGATATAAACCCTTATTGAGAAATTAATTGGAAGCCAGCGTTACCTGATTCTATCTGGTGACATTTTAATCTGTTTCTGGATCTTTAAAATAATCTATTCTATGACGCGCAATTTTATTGGGTAATAAATTGGTAATAATCCATTTGCCGCGTTCAAGTTGTTTGCGTGATTTGGTTGCAAGTTTCATGCGGCCTTTATTAAAACTAATAGTGCCCAGGGATACTGGTTTATCGCTTTGTTTTTTACGTGATTTGCTACTTAAATGCTCAAACCAAACTAAGTTATTATCGTTGGCGGTAATGTCAGGATGGGTTGTTAGTTTATTTCGTATTGCAACAGGATCAGTTACATCGAAAATAGCTTCGCAGATAATAAAATCATCATCATCTTTCATTAAATTTATTGGTGGCTGCCAATTTAAAATAGCTTTACGTCTAGCTAATTGACCTGCAACAATAGCTTGGCGTTGCCAGGTTTTTTCAGAAGCGTCTGGGAATAACTGCTTAAGGTGCCGCATTTCTTTGTTGAACGTATTTTGTACTCGCCAGCGAAAGTTCATAGGTACATCACAGCAACAAGCAGCAATAAATTCATGACGATTTTTATAAGCAACTAACCACGCCAGCAGAATACTAAATTTTTTAATTTGGTTAGTTTGATTAGTAATGTATTTATGAAGAATAAAATTTCTTTTACCAACAATACAATCATAAACCCATATACCAACCCCAGGTTCTACTGCTTCGACTTCAAATAATGACGGCCAAGCCGTTTGCTGCATGGCAATTAAGGCGTTTTTTTCAGGAGCAGATAGCTCGTTGTTGTGTTCTCTTAAATAGATATCAACAGCACGATCACCTTTATTGTCAGTGTAACCAAATGCCAAATAAGCATGAACTAATTGATATTCAGCGATATCTGTTTCATCATGGTGCCATTGCAACTTTTCAAATACTTCATCAATATTAAGATCACGGCATTGAACAAAATTTAACAGTTTATGAAATGCGGTTATTCCGATTTCATATTGTTTATGATTGATTAAAAAACTACAGTCTTGGGGGCAGAGAATTTCGCGACGTTGCTGGCTAACACAGCATTGCCCACAAATTGGATTTTTAAGTGCAGGACAGTAGCGTCTAACATTATCATTACTATCGCATCTAGAACATATCTCGGTATTTGTCATAATAGTCGTACTAAATAGCACAACCAATCATCACTCTGTAAAGCAAAGCATAGATAAAAGATGAATTATATAATACTAGGTAGTAATAGCCTCATTAGTAAGTAAATTATTTATTGGTGTTTTTAAGCGCTTCAATGGGGATTATATGTCCGTGCTCGCGTTTAGAAGTTAAATAACGAATGTTATTATCGTTTACACCCACAACTAAAGGTTTTTGTTCGATTATTTCAAAACCTGCTTGTTTCAGCGCTTGGCATTTAAGCGGGTTATTACCTAAAAGACGTATCTTTTTATTACCACCACGCAAAAAGCTTAAAATGCGAGCTGCATCGCCAAAGTCACGAGAATCAGCAGGTAACCCTAAGTGTTCGTTAGCTTGATAAGTATCATGACCAGCATCTTGCAATAAGTAAGTAATGGCTTTTGCCCAAAGACCAATACCGCGACCTTCATGACCAGCCATATAAATGACGGCCCCAACACCTTCTTGGGCAATGGTTGCTAGTGCTTTATGTAATTGTGGGCCACAATCACAACGAAGCGAACCAAAAACGTCGCCGGTAAGGCAGTTGGAGTGAATACGTACTATGGGGTTTTCTGCCTCAGAAAAGTTGCCATAAACTAAGGCTGAATTTACCGCCATTTGTTCACTTAAAAGCGAGAAGATATCGCGAGGCCCATGTTGGCGCACGGTTTTTACAACTTGCTCAATACGATCAAGGTCTGAGCGTTTAACCCAAGCATACCAATCAAAAGGGTCGCTTTGATTAGCGATAGGTAATGCCTCAGTGGTGGCATATGCAACTGGTAATGGTATAGGCCCAACGACTTTGATAAAGGCATCTTCGTGCGCTGATGGTACTAACTCACCGTTTTCATCAAGGGCGAAAAGCTTGCCTGAAACAATAAGGTCTTGTTTAACTGTAGGATCAATATATGCAAACATGTTATCAGTTAATCTCTTGGTTTAAATAATAGTTATGACGATTTTATTCTACATAACCTAATCCACGTAGACTTTCTATATCGCTTTTAACAGTACTTGGTAGAGGGTCACGACTATCAACTTGTTTTTTATTAGAAGTAGCCATGTGTACATCTAAAGTATCAACCTCGGACATATTATCGGGACCCAAATCATGAAGCTCATATGGATCTGTAGTCAGATCGTATAACTCACGTGTTCTGCCTTGTTCACCTTTGCGAAAGGTAATTATGAGCACGCGGTTATTTTCACGCCACCGGTAAATGCGGCGACGATATTGAGTTTGTGAAGCAAAAAGTGGTCGTGTCATCGCGATTATTTTTTTGGGTGTGCGTGAAGGTAAATATGGCAATAAAGAAACTCCATCCATGCTAAAACCATTAGAACCTAGGTCTTTTGGTACACCTGCCAAGTCAAGCAGAGTAGGGGCAAGATCGACTAAACTTACAGGTGCATTAATACGAAGTAGCTTTGGTGCGAAGTCTGTTGTGTCTTTGCTTTTAATTAGCAGTGGCACATGTACCAATTCACGATTTAAATTCATACCATGCAGTAGACCACCATGATCTAAAAATTCTTCACCATGATCTGCAGTAATAATAATTATCGCATCATCACCAAAACGTTGTTCAAAAGCTGAAATTAGCCGCCAAAGTGGTTCATCTAATGACTGAACTTCACCATTATAACGATGGTGCATAAATTTCAGTTGAGCCACAGATGGTTTTTCTTGTGGATTGGCGCGAATTTTTTCGGCCATAATTGAAGCATCTGCTGGCTCGCTATTATCTGGATCAGGACTGAATTCAGTATTTTTATAATAGGGGTCATGCGGGTCCATATAATGCATAAATAAAAATAGTGGCCGGTCATTTGGTGCTCTAATAACTTCAATAGCTTTATCAGTGAGTCGTGGTGCACCAAATTCAAATACTCTTAATCTATTGCGTAATTTTTGACTGATTACTTTAGGCAACAAACGAAAACTTGGCAAACTGAAGGCAAAACGAAAAGCAGATTTTTGAAAGTAATTTGCAAACCCAGCGGTATAGCCATTTCGTCGTTCAAGTAAAGCATTATCAACAAATGCCACCGTGTTGTAGCCAGCAGCGCGAAAGCGCTCAGCTAAAGTAGGGGTCCAATCAGCTAAGTAGCCGCGACTTGCGTAGTGCCTCTCAGGAAGTATACCAGTAAGAATGGTAGCTACTGATGGTATGGTCCAGCTAGCTGTTGATTCAGCATCAGTAAAAATTGCGGCATTTTGACTCCAAGAAGCTATTTTGGGATTAAATGGAAAAGTAAAATTATCACCATAAAAAGTATCTGCCCTTAAGGCATCAACTGCTACCAATAATACATTACGCGCATTGGGATAGGGAGCTACGCTAGGTGAGTCTAATTTTAATGGACGGCGACCGATTCTTGCCCAAAAACCACCAATAGCAATAACTAAAAAACAAAGCGAAAGCGCAACGATTGCGAGCTTCGGTGAAATTTTCGGTAATGTGGTTTGTTTTAGAAGTTTAAAGATCAACCAGATAAAGGTGCTAATTACTGCACCGATAGTGCAGGCAAATATACCTGCAATCAAAATCAGCAAAATACCGGAAGCGGTCAAATCGGCTAAAGAGCCAACTGCGAGTGAAGTACCAATTAGGTCAGCAATGAAATATAAGGCACCTAAACCAAAACCTAAACCAGCGGCGTTAATTAATCGTAAAGATTGCTTATGTGAATTAGATTTTAACATGTAACGTTTCCATTACGCCATTTAAAGCAATGGTCAAGATACAACTTTTGCCAAGAACTATTATCAAGCAACATACAATAAGTTCTTTTTAAATGTGATCTGCAAAAAAGGTTAAGCGGCAAATTGTTAAAATTAGTGTCGCAATTTGCGACACCTTGAGAAAAATTCAACTTAAGAAATATTTCTAATAATTTGCGAACCTTTTGAATTGTAAAAACAAATCGTCACTGAGAGTCAGATTTATAATTATGGCATCAGATTTGCTTTAGTTTCTGTAAACAAGTGCACAGCAAAAAATCGCAAGATGTCTAAAGCTGTGCGTATTAGGGACACCCCCTAATAAGTGTTCAATAGTTAAAGTTACTATTGAGCCAAATAACGTACTTTGTGGAGGGATACAAAAAGCTATGAGTAAATCATCTGAATGTTTAAGACTTATCAAAGAAGCTATCGCGCACATTGAGAAGCAGTTTGGCAAAGGTTCAATTATGCGTCTCGGTGAAAGTACAGTGATAGAAGAAACTCCGGTATTGTCATCAGGCTCTATCGGGGTTGATATTGCTTTAGGTGTGGGGGGTTTGCCTCGCGGTCGCATTATTGAAATATTTGGTCCAGAATCTAGCGGCAAAACAACGCTGGCACTGCATGCAATTGCCCAAGTTCATAAACAAGGGGGAATGGCTGCTTTTGTTGATGCTGAACATGCCTTAGATATACGTTATGCAAAGGCGCTAGGCGTTATTCCAGAAAATCTGCTGGTGTCGCAGCCTGATAGTGGTGAACAAGCTTTAGAGATTTGCGAATCGTTAGTACGTACTGGGGCATTAGAGTTATTGGTACTTGATTCTGTCGCAGCTTTAGTGCCTCGTGCCGAAATGGAAGGCGATATGGGCGATTCGCATATGGGATTGCAAGCACGATTAATGAGTCAAGCTATGCGTAAACTCACAGGTGTCGCTCATCGCACTGGGACTATTTTGATTTTTATAAATCAATTACGACAAAAGATTGGGGTTACTTTTGGCAATCCAGAAGTTACTACTGGTGGTAACGCGCTTAAGTTTTATTCTTCAGTAAGGCTTGATATACGTCGTATCGGTCCGATTAAAGATGGTGACACCGTAATTGGCAATCGAACGCGCATCAAAGTAGTAAAGAACAAAGTAGCTCCACCATTTCGCGAAGTTGAACTTGATGTTCTTTATGGAAAAGGCATTTGGCGAACGGGTGATCTAATCGATTGTGCTTTGGAACTCGGGGTTCTTGAACGCTCAGGTTCATGGATTTCATGGCAAGGAAAACAACTTGGGCAAGGTCGTGAACGTACAGCAAATACAATTGATCAAGATAGTGAATTAGAAAAAATCTTGCATGAAGCTGTATTGGCTAAAGGTTTCGGCAAAATTATACCAACTAAGAGAAATAAAAACGAAGCAACAGAAAATGAGAGCAGTAACTCAAAGCTAAGCCAGGTGGCTACTGAAACCAAAGCTGTTGAACAATCAACACAAGCAGCATGAGTTACTTTTAGTTAATGCTATAAGGTCGCTTTAATGGCTATACGCTTGCGCTATCTATTAGTTCTACAGTTTAAAAACAAGAATTAGAGATTATTGACTGTATTTTGACTAAAATTATTGCAAGTTTAGATAGACAAAGTATCCAAACCATTTGTTGAAAAAGCGACCTAGTAGCATAAGCTAAAATGCAGTAATAAAACTATTTGAAATGATATTTTGTATGTCTGTAGTTTTTGACCACGGTATATCAAGCTGTTACTGTACTCATTGATTGTATTTACATTTATTAAAAGGGTGCTGCTATCGTTAACGTACCCCAAATCAATGAAACTAGAGAACGCCAGGTAGCTATTGGACTGGTTTTAATTGTTTTGGTTTCTTTAACTATAGCTAAACCATTAGGAAATATAGCGATCTGGGGTACGGTCGCATATACAATCGTTGCTGCAATGCAGCTTTATTTGCCGTTATGGCGAGCTGATCGACTTAGCGTTCCGCTTTCTTTTTTTGGTTTATCATTAGCTCGCTGGCGTAGCGACATATTATTAGCGTTACTTTTATGTGCAATTACTTTCCCTCCATATGCCTTATTGTATCATTGGTTTATGACCGGTGCTTATAGCACGGCACTAGAAGTGGGGTTGCCTGGCATTTCTAAAATGTTGCCACACAGTGTATTTGCTCCACATTTTCCACAAGAATTGACTGCTTGGTTTGCTGCAACCTTATGGTTTTTACAAGTATTGGCAACCCACACTCTTGGTGTGGCGTTGCCAGAAGAAACATTTTATCGTGGATATTTTGAACCAAGATTAGCTAGTTTTTGGCCTGCCAAAAGACGCTTTTGGGGGGTTGCGTTAGGTCGAGCCACAGTAGTTACAGCATCTTTGTTTGCTTTGGGGCATTTTTTAGGTGAATGGAATTTTTGGCGCTTGGGGCCATTTTTTCCAGCATTTTTGTTTTCGTGGTTACGTGGTCGTAGTGGTACGATTGTTTCTGCTGTAGCGTTTCATGCAGCATGTAATACTTTTGGTGAAGTATTGTTTACTCTCTATCGAGTTAATTGAGACAACATCATGGTTTTTGGCAATATGTCAGCATTCATTAAAGAATACCCTCCTGGTACTGTCGTTTTCGAAGAACACGACCCAGGTAGTCGAATGTTTGTAATTCACAGCGGCAAAGTAAAAATTTTTCGTTGCATTTCAGGTGCTGAAGTAGTGCTAGCTTTTTTGGGTGCTGGCGACTTTTTTGGTGAAATGGCAATACTTGAGAACCTGCCACGTTCAGCATCAGCAGAAGTAGTAGAAAGATCAAAATTGATTGAGGTCGATACTGATACTTTTGAAGAAATGATTCGCAATAACACCGAGATTGCGATGCGTATGATGCGTCAATTGGCTCGCCGCTTAAGAGAATCGGATCGACGTTTAGAACAATTGCATATAGATAGTGCAGTAGGAAGAGCTATTGAAGTTTTACGTTGGCTTGAACCACAAGGAGTTATTGATGATGAGTGGAGCAGGCTAATAGGAGCTTATGAGCATATCGATATAGCAGCTCAGGCCGGAATTTCTGCACGACAAGCTAGCACTGTTCTGCAGCAACTTGAACTAGCTGGATGTATGCGTATTGAAGGCAATGATATTCTAATTGCTCAACGTAAACATCTTGATGAGTATGCGATGTATTTAGATATGCGTCGCAAATACGACCAGCAAGTAAGTTTGCCTGCTGAAGTTATTCAACTTAAGCATGAAGATCATATACGAGCCATACGCGCTTTACTTTCGACGTTAAAAATGCCAACCGAAATGTTAAATGCGCGGCAGCAAGCATTGGCCAGCAATTATCAAAGATATTTTGAACTAAAACAACGTTTTAAAAACATTGATGACCGTGACGCATGATTACTATATGTCAAAATTGCAAGGCTGAATATGACTTAGATGAGCAAAAAGTGCCAACTGCCGGCGGTTTTTTTAAATGTCGTTCATGTGGTGAACGGATATCATTGTCTACTCATGAATCAATACCTGTTCCGTTGCCACCTTCATTAGAAACAACGGCTCCGTTTTCAAATATGGAAGAATCGCCGGATGAATCAACATCAACATCAGAATCAGCTTTTGAAGTTGAAATGCCCTCGCAGCTTGAAACGCCACTGCCGACACCGTTTGACGCTCCATTACCCACACCTATTGCCACTCCTGCACCTGCGCCAATAGAACCTGAGCAGCCCACGTCTCAAGAATTATTTCCGATCCCACCCGCTGGTGATCTTTTTTCTACATCTCTATTAGAATCACCTCCCAACTCTGCAGTCATTGACCCAATAACTCCACCATTTGTTGCATCACCTGAGAGTCTTTTAGATGCAGAGACAGAGGCAGATTCATCTAACGAATCTCAATTAGATGATGCATTTCCAATAACTGATGAATCTAAAGATTATAACAATGATTCAAACCCTGAATTTGATGATTTTACCGCTCCAGATATAAAAGTTGAATTGCCATCGCCACCATCCGAATCATCAGAGTTTTCAACAGTAGAGATATCACCAGAACAGGCAACCCCAGAAGAAAATTCTTCACCATATACGGCTGCGGCTGAGTTTGTTGCTTCTGATTTCACTAATGATGTTTCACCAACAATGACTACAGAGCAGCAAGGTTCGGTTGCTTCGCCGCAGTCTCCTTATCAAATGGAGCATAACGAATATGAATTTATGAATGATTTACCTACGCCAGCAATAGATTCAACCAATTATGAATCACAAAATCAAGACAATCAACCGCCACCTATAACTAGTACACAACAATCTAATATTGCTGAGCCAATAACCTCACGTACATATTCGGCAGAAGATTTTGAAGATTTACCAGCACCAATACCAACTGAAAGTGAAAGCGTTACACGATTAGACGATTTATATTTATCTACAGTAGATAAACAAAATACATTTAATAGCTATTCTCAAGATTTGCCGACGCCACTTATTGAAGCAAAGTCAGCAAGTGAAAATATAGATGAAATACAAGAGATTGATAGTGATGATTTATTAGAGATTGATGAAGTTACCGAAGTAACCGCCGAAGAAGCAATAACAACGGCTACAACTTCGACAACTCCTAATATAGATTCTGCTCCAGACCAGATTGTTCAAGACCAAATAGCACCCGCTAATAATCAAGATTTAGAACATGCTGAAGTTAACTTTGATATTTACGCTTCAGAAGATTCGACAACCGAACAATCACAAGCTTTAAATTTTAATGAGGTTAATGGTTTTGGTGGTTTTGAAGACATAAAGGCAGATCTATCTATAGAATCGCTACGGTCATCTCCGACTGCGCCAGCATTGATGGATCAGATTACTGATGAAGTAAAACCAGTCAGCAATAAATCTGGACAAAAGAATGTTTCCTCTGATAATCGTGCAGTATTTGAAAATGATGATATTTCTCTGCCTCCTGCGGCATCCTCAAATAGCAATTTAGCTCGTATTATTTTATTTAGTTTATTAGGTCTCGTTTTACTTAGTTCTATAGGTAGTTCGATATTCGTAATAATGTATTATGGCTCAATCGATGCTGGCATTAATCGAGTTATTGAATTTTTTAAATATTCTGATTCTAAGCCGGTTGCTACTTCTGACACATTAGAAAAGCCAATTGCAAAGAGTGAAGATTCTGCTGTTAAAGCTACAAAAGATACTGCGCCAGATGATGTTGAGCCTACAACTATTGTTACTGCTAGCTCACCACCAACGCCAAGTGAAACAAAGCCACCGAGTCAGACGGTAAGTACATCACATCCATCTCCAATTCTTACTTCTGAAAATGTAAATACGTTGTCATATCGTAACCTTGCTTTAGCAACTAAAATATTAGCTGAAGAATTAGTTAAAAAGAATGACCGCACTCGTGAAGGATTGTTATGGTGGGCATGGTATCGTCTTGCAAATTTTGGTGATAGTGCTGCTTTAAATGCATTACAAAAACGAGCACCCAAACCTAATGATGCAGCTGTTCGGGGTGAATTAGCTGTGGGTGCTGTGGGTGGTTTGCTGCTTCTTTCTGGCAAAATTAAACCTGCGCGTAAATTAGTAGAGAAACTGTTACGGCGACAATATCGTAATAGTGTTGTTTTAGGGTTAGTGGCAGCGCGCACTTATCTAAAGCCGCGCGAAGCCAATAAAGCACAAAAATATCTTAGTGCAATTATCAAAAAGTCGCCTGGTTTTATTGATGCAAGTTTAATGTTTGCTAAAATCAAGCTGCAAAAACCAAAAACAGCTCAAGCAGCAATCGAAATGTTAAGTGCAATAGCCTTAAACGCTGACCCAGCAATTTCGTTAGAAGTTGCAATTACCTTAATTTATGCTGGGTATTATGAAGCAGCAGATAAAATTGCCATTACATGGAATATAAAAGATGTTGCAAATATCCCAGCCTCAAAAAGAAATCTGTTTTTGCGGCTTTTATCTCATCGATTTATTCGTGAGGTAGACTTTACGAATGCTCGTTCTGTAATCCACGAGCAATTGAAAGATAATCCTAATGATGCTACAGCAATTATAGAACTGCAATGGAGTAACATTGATGCCAATTATGATTTAGCTCAGAAAGAATTATTAAAAGCTAGCAAACAATTGAGTAATCCAGAGGATATTGCAAGAGTAGCGGTTGCTCGAGCTCGTATTTTTTTACTTAATAATAACATTAATAAAGCTGCAGCGGCGCTTGCAGAATCTGCCAACAATCCAGCAGCTACCGCTTGGATTAAATATGGACAAGGTTTGGTAGCGATACAACAAAAACAAAAAAAACAAGCCATTGCGGCGTTTAAAATGGCTACTAAAGGTCGACCTGGTTTTATTGAACCGCAGGTAGAACTAGCTAAATTAACTCTTAGCGGCAAACGATTAGACGCTAAGTTAAAAGTATTAAATAAAGCCGGAAACACTGGGGCCGCAAGTTACGCTTTAGCACAGTTACAAATACAGAAGGGTAGTGCTGCAACTGCTGCCAAACTTTTTGATAAGGCACTTTGGCTTGAACCCACTGTTACTAGTTACTCTAAATTAATTTCTTTATGGATAGAATCTTTAGAAAGCGCGGGACAAAAAACACGAGCACAAGATGTTTTGCAAAAGATAATTCAAAAGCAATCAAAAGATGAATCTGCACTTCTATTGATATTGAACATAGCCAAGCGGGCAAATAATGTTGAACAAATAGTTGAAATTCGTAAGGCATTACTAGATTTAGCACCAGATGATATTGATCGAACGATTGATTTAGCTCGCGCATTTATGTCGGCCAAGAACACGCAAAAGGCGGAGAGTATTCTAACTATATTACAACAAAAAGAAGGCAACCAGAAAAATCCTGCAATTATTCTTGAGTTAGGTCGATTGCGTATTGATTCAGACCCAGTTAAAGCAAGAATATTGATGCAAGAATCAATAGATTTAAAACCAAGTTTTGCAGCATATGTGGCATTAGCAGATCTTGAAGCTAAGCTAGGTCGTGCTGATGAAGCTTATGAGGCTTATCATAAAGCTCTCGCTTTAAATCCTGATAGCATTGAGATCCACTATAGCTTGATTCGTATGATGATGCAGAAGCGGGCTTTTAAAGATGCAATTGTAGAATTAAAGCGTTTGCTTAAAGCTGATCCTAAAAATGTAAAGGCACATGAAATGTTGGCTGATACAATGCTTGAGCTTAATGATGCCAAAGCTGCAGTTTCAGAATATACCAATGCAATTAATGCAGGAGGTGACAACCCTGACGTATTAATGAAATTAGCCCGTACGCAGTTACAACAGTTAGGTATGATTGCCCCAGCGGTAAAAACTTTACGTCGAATTATTCAACTAGATGCAAAATATGCCATTGCTTATTACTATTTAGGATTAGCGTTAAAAGATTTAGGCAAAGTTCGTGAAGCTCGTGTAGCGTTAAAAAGCTATTTGTCCTTGGCAGAGCATGGCGAATTTGCAAAAGACGCACAACGTCTACTTGATGACTTAGAAAGGATGTAATTACCGCCGTGCTTGATCACCGTGTTTTTTTAAATGACCCTGATAGTGTTTTTGCCGGTCTTCGTCGTCGTGGGATTAGCCCTGAATTACTGCAAAAACTTGTAGATTTAGCTGATCGACGTCGCCAGGCAATTCAACAAGCTGAATCTTTGCGTTATGAACAAAATCAAGCCACTGCTGAAATGCAGCAAATTGCTAAAAGCGGTGATTCACAAGCAGTAGCAAATTCACGTGAACAATTAAAATCATTAAAGGCCAAAATCAAAGACGCTCAAGAAGCACAAAACGCCGCCGAACAAGCGTTAGAAGAAGCAATGTTGCATGTACCTAATTTGCCACAAGCTTCTGTGCCAGATGGTGCTGATGAATCTGCGAATAAAACCGAACGAGTTGTTGGTGAAATACCCAATTTTTCTTTTTCAGCTAAACCACATTGGGAAATTGCAGAATCGTTAGGCTTAGTTAGTTTTGAACAAGCGAGTAAAATTTCAGGTGCGCGTTTTGCAGTGTATCGAGATGCAGGTGCACGGCTTGAAAGAGCTTTAATCGCCTTTATGCTCGATGTGGCGCGTGAGCATGGTTACACTGAAATCGCTCCACCATTACTGGTTAAATCAACAGCAATGGTTGGGGCAGGGCAATATCCAAAATTTGTCGGCGAATCATTTGAGACACTTGATAGTGAGTTTGTGCTTATTCCGACTTCTGAAGTCCCATTAGTGAATTTGCATAGTGATGAAATTTTAGCAGAAGCACAACTGCCACTGCGCTATACCGCTTTTACTCCTTGTTTCAGACGTGAGGCTGGTGCGGCAGGCAAAGATACGCGTGGCTTAATTCGTCAACATCAATTTAATAAAGTTGAATTGGTAAGTATTACCACACCAGAGCAATCAGAAGCAGAACATGAAAGATTGACGCGAGATGCCGAAGAGATTTTAAATCGTCTTGAATTGCCATATAGGGTAGTGAGTTTGTGCGCTGGTGATCTTGGCTTTTCATCAACCAAAACTTATGATCTTGAAGTGTGGTTGCCCGGTCAAAATACTTATCGCGAGATTTCTAGCTGCTCAAATTGTGGCGATTTTCAAGCTAGACGTGCGCAAATTCGTTTTAAACCAAGCGATAATAAGCAGAAAGCTAAATTAGTGCATACTCTTAACGGTTCTGCGCTTGCGGTGGGGCGCACTTTTGTGGCGATTTGCGAAAATTATCAACAAAAAGACGGTTCTGTAGTTATTCCTAAAGCTTTAGTACCATATTTTGGCGCAGAATACATTTCACGATCGTAATTACAAAACAGTTATTCGTATACCCTAAGCAATTTTTCGTTTCTTAAAAATTCTTTATTTTCAGTGAGATAACGAAAAACAAGTGGCGGAGCGAGAGGGATTTGAACCCTCGATAGAGCTTTCGACCCTATGCAGGTTTAGCAAACCTGTGCCTTCAGCCTCTCGGCCATCGCTCCGCACGGACATTTCTTTGTGCAAAAGAGACTTGGTTTATTACACGATATTAGTATAAAAGGGCAAGCCCAACTTTCTGGTGAAAATGAAGGGTTGGAGGAGTGGCCGAGTGGTCGATGGCGGCGGTCTTGAAAACCGTTGAAGTGAGAGCTTCCGGGGGTTCGAATCCCTCCTCCTCCGCCAAATGGTATTGGTCCATACCGCATAAAGCTTACTAGCCAAATATGGTCGTTAACTTCTTTTATACCAATGGTTTGCCCCGCAATAGATTGACTAAAATGTATTTTTTTATCGCGAACACAAATTCTCCCGCAGCAAGTAACAGTAACCGCGCGGTCGTGATACGGATACTCAACATCGGGTAATCCCTGATAGGGACGTGTTGACGAAACGTAAACTTCACCAGGATATTTCATCTCAAGAGCTTCTCATGTGGTCGTTCATTATTATAAACATCGATAAAATCATCGAACTTTTCTTATTGTTGCAAAATGGTATTGGCAGGTGGTGATGCGTCCTTCATTATCAAGTTGCTTCATCGTTTCTGGCGGGCATCACCAATACCCAAAAACGCCTTTATAGAAGTATTCGTAGCCTCCGCCTGATAGACCATAGGCAGTAAGATTGTCGTCCATCCAACGGTGGCCATCGGTGTCGCATTTCCGAAAGCGCTCGACATAGTTCACATCATATGGAAGATGTGATTGATTCCATGACCATTTCTCGCTCTGCGCATAGAACAGGATGCTGTCTGTGTTAACACCGTATCGCTGAGAATCGCTGTGCCCAAATGCACGTTGCCAGACAATCTCGTTGACGAGATTGTCATATCCGAATACCTCATCCATAAATACTTAAACGTAATGCACCGCATGCCAATCAAGATGCACATAGATGCTACCAGTTGGCGCCAATAGTTCCTTTAACAACGCCAGCCTTCGTCGCATCATGGTGAGAAAAGTATCAAGCCCCTGCCGCCAAGTATCATTGTAGGCTAGGATCTCAACAAGCGACGGCTCCTTCTTCGCCTGAACATCTTCGTCAAGATCGATATCGATACTGTTCTCGACGCGAAAATCGTTTTGCACCATGAAGGGTGGGTCGATGTAAACGAAATCAATTTTGCCGCGATAACGCCAATCGTGGGTTTCGGGGTCGCGCTCTTCAAGCAGTGTTTGCAGCGCCACGAGATTGTCATTAGTCCAGATCAGTCGATTGGGTGGCAGCGTCGCCACATCTTGTTTCGCCATGGTGCGAGTGTTTATGCCAGGTAAAAAACCGGCTACCTCTTCAACGCGGCCCGGTCGAACAATCTCAACAATTTGAGTTGGGACTGGTACCGCAACTTCTTTACGGTCGAAGCCATGCCAAATGAGACGAGGCTGACGAGACGGTACTTCACGTGTGAATTCGTATCCGCTAGGTGGCGGTTTGACAATACTCTTGAGCCGATTGACCTTATGAAGGCCTTTAAGTTCACGCGCACTTTCTTGTGTTACAGCCGAAGACAAAAAACGAACCGCTTGGTTGTTATTCTTTGGCATTAATGAATGTTACTTTTAATAGAAATTTCTGCATTAAATATTGTAGTATTTATACGAAGTTTTTATTGATTGTATGGGTATATCCGACCTGTGGCTAGTTTAGGATAGTTTGCTACCGCTTGTGACCTTTTGCAATTTTGCAGCAACATGAACTAGTGTTCACCGTCGTCTCGTGGTAATTGCGTTGGCCATAAACATATCGATATATATAAAATTACGTTATGTAATTTTATTGATTTTTTGTTGTGCACCGCACACACACCAGACATTGAATATAATTTATGGTGAGGCATCTTAAAGACAAGCAGTGGGGGGGAGGGGGTTGGCCGCTGTCGGCTCTTGAACCAAGAGTAGCTATCAACTCCCACTTAAGCTTTTCACGTTTGGCGAAAAAGCCGCGTAGCAATTCGGCGATAGATAGTAGGCGTTCTCGATCGCTATCGCGATAATTATGGGTAGCATAAAACTCGATGCTACCTAGCAACGCAAAAACGTTGTCTTCCATTTCACGCTCGATGTCTCTGGTCGTTCGATTAGCAGCGGTAAAATTATTTGGCATTGTTTTACTCGCTAGTTAGTTCTGGCACGGTTTTAGTGATATTGTTTGCATTGTTTTCATTATTGCTGATGGTGCAATTAGTATTAGGCTAATTTAGTTTTATTGTTTTCGGCAATGCGATTAACAACCGTTGATGAGTATCTGGCTTGTTGTTTTACGGTTTAAATTTTATTGCTAAGATAACCGCCGCGCGAATCTGGAAAGAGTAATTGCCCATCAACTTTCAGCATCCAAGCGCGTAGCTCTTCGGCTAAATCACGCGGTATAACTTGAAAGCGAGCGCGTTTGTTTTTTTGGTGTGCCAACTTGTTTGCGCGCAACTGAGCGTCTAACCCAAATACCTGGCATAATAAGGTCAAGGTCGCCTTTTTCAAAAGCCCGCAGTTCTGAAAAACGCACTCCTGCTAATAGCTGGGTTAGAATGGTTAGCCGCTCGCGTTGTTTGGTTATGCGCCAGTTTTCAAGCGTAAACATTGCTAGCGCTTCTTCTTGTGGCGTCCACCAAGCGCGACCTTCTTCTGGGGTGGTGTCGCGAGCTAGTGTACCTATTCTCGATATGCTGATGATTTGACCTTTTCTACTAATAAGAAAGACTTTCCTGCTATAATAGCGGTTTTGAAAAAAGAGAATACCTGGGTTGCGGGTGACGGCTTAACACAAGAAATTGAACGGTCTAGTTTTCGCATAAATGAAAAAAAGACTAGCATGCAGTACAAGACTGCACGTCAAGTGACCACTGGTCTAGTTGTAAATAAAAAAGTGAATATCCGTCGTGAATACTACCTTAAAGCCAGATCAATGTGTCAAGAGATGTTTACCAAGAGGGAATTCTATCAATCAAAGATGACTGTTATATCGGAAGATGGAAAAAATAAAATTGAAAAACAGATGGGAACGGTACAACAACTAGAAGGAATTTTGAGCTTCATTTACCAAATACGAAAATCTTTCGAACAAAAAAACCTGAAGGTGAACGGCGCAATAACCCACAGTAAATCTTTTGAGGAATTCAGGTTTGTATTCGACCAAATAAATATAATAGTGAAAGACTATTATTCACTGGCCAAGGTTCCCTAAGGGCTACTACGATAGATGCTATAAAAAAACACATAAAATTATCATAGACATAAAATCTAATGCCCTTGTTCTATACGTAATATATAGGTTACGTATAGAACAAGGGCATTATCATGTTTAGCAAACGTAAAACAGTTTTCGCCAGCTATATTGAAAAATGTATGAAAGAGCCCGCTTTTGCAAAAGAGTATGCAAAAGTTCGTGCTAAAATTGAATCCATTGATAACTTGGTCCGCATTTTTGATGCTAAACGTGCTGCTGCTCATTTATCAAAGGTGTAAGCTAGCGCGACGTATTGATGCTAAGCCAGAAATTGTTCGTCGCTTATTTACAACAACCTCACCAAATCCGACTATGGATACTGTGCTTAAGTTAGCAAATGCACTTGATCTTGAGTTGCAATTTGTGCCTAAACGTAAAACAGTAAAGATACCGCGATAACCAAAGGGATTGTTTTAATGCCGATTATCTCAACTTTTTTTGGTATTGTGATTCGGCTATATCATTCTGACCACCCACCGCCACATTTTCACGTTGCTTAGGGTGACGACGAGGCCATTATTGAGATACAATCGGGTAGGGTACTTGGCGGGTGTTTAGAATAGCACATGAAAAAATGGGGCAATAAAATTAAAAAAGTTATCGCGGCTGATGCTGAGAAACTAATAGTTAAATTAGCTTATGATGATGGAACTAAGATTGAAGTATCGTTAGCAAATATATTTGCGCAACCGCGTGGTTTAGCTGCTGAGGTTATGCGTGGCGGCTTGTTTGAACGTTGTTATGTTGAATCAGGTGCATTGGCGTGGCTTAACGGTCTTGAGTTATGCCCTGATGCTTTGTTGATGGACTATGCAACACCAGTCAAACAAACTCGTGTTTCGCGTCGAGCGAGTCGCTAATAATCCCACAATAATTTTACCTAATTTTTGCCCAGACTACTTGGTACGCAACGGATTCATGCGGATTACAACGGAACCAAACGGAATGAACGCCAAACATCAAATTATTTCATAAAATATCATTGCAAAGTCACGTAACTATTGATGTTTTTGTTATACTCCGATACTATCGTCTAGGGCGGTTTAATTTCCGGCGCCTCCACCATTTAAAATATTGATATCATTGAGTTTTGTAGGTGGGTCGGGGACGAGGTCCATGACCAGGTGCCTTTAATCTAAGTGTTGGGGTGTAAATGAAAATCGGAATTATAATTGAAACCAAAGAACCAGAAAAAGCGTGGAATGCTTTTCGTTTTGCAACAACGGCCCGTAAGCAAGAACACGAAGTTAAAGTGTTTCTAATGGGTGAAGCAGTTGAATGTGAAGGATTACATCACGAAAAATTCAATGTTGATGACCAACTTGCGACATTTTGTGATGCTGGTGGTGAAATTCTTGCTTGTGGTTCTTGTTTGAAAACAAGACAGATGAGCGCAAGTGACGCTTGCCCGATCTCAACAATGGTTGATTGTCTTAATGTTGTATTATGGGCAGATAAAACGGTTACGTTTTAAACGAGCTTCACTAACTAACCAACCTCTCCAACCTCTTCAACCTCTTCTCCACCAACGGCTTCGTTTGCTCAACCTGCACGTGAGTGTAGCGCTCGGTCGCGCACAAAATCTCCGGTGTCTGGCATCATTTGATTTGTTGGAGTGATTAGCATATAAGCGATTACTTATAGCTGATCAGCATTGGTGTTAGACACCATTATTAGGGACACCATTATTAGGCCAGTCGTCGCTGTGGGCTCTTGAATTGCTTTGTGATTAAAAGGATTATTATGAAAAACGACGAGCAAAAATTTGTTGCTGGCAAATTTGATAATGTTGATAATATTCTTCACCTTTGGTTCCCAAATCGTAAATTCTTTTTATTAGTAAATTATTCTAATATGCTTTGCGCTTATGCAAAAAGCATCAAGAAGTTTCAACACCGTCTCCATGGTACTTATCGTTATAATGTAAGCCGTGATTTTACCTCTACATCTGTTAGCATAGGTAATCTTCAGCTTCATGCTACTGCAAATATATGATTCACCTCTATATGACAATACACCATTAAGCATTAATCGTACTACCGAGCTACGGGCTCAAGTTTTTGTCGCTGGTATTCCTATTGGAAAACCCTATACTGCTGTATATATTGCTAGTACCATCGACGTTAATATTGATCTACCAATTATCGTGCTTGATAACTTTGGTGCTGGGCAACTAAGCACCGAAAACCGCGAGTTCGTTCCAGCTATAATTATGTCTTTCTCTCTTAATAACGGCAAAGCTTCATTGTCTTCAACACCAGAAGTGGCGACTCGCGCTGGAATCCATATCCGAGGCCAGTCCTCAGCTTCGTTTGAAAAGACTCCATATCGTGTAGAGTTTTGGGATGATAATAATGAAGACCAAGACATAGCTATTCTTGGTATGCCTGCAGAATCGGACTGGGTACTACGTGGACCTTATGCTGACAAAGCACTCGTTCGTGACGCAATCGCCTACGATTTTGGGTGCGATATGGGTATGCAAGCGCCAAGGTATGTATTCTGTGAGCTATATGTAAATGTCAACTCACGTCCCTTAAATGAAGACGACTACATGGGTGTTTATCTTTTAGTCGAAACTATAAAGAATGCTAAAAGGCGCCTCGACCTTAAACAGTTGCGAGAGAATGATGTCACCTTACCCGATATTATGGGTGGTTACATTATTAAATTCGAGTGGAAGATTGATAAATACGATGAGCCAATGTTGAATTGTTTCAGTTCGTCAAACTGTTGGAACTATCTCCTCATCCATGATCCAAATCCAATAGCTTCACAACAATTGAACTGGATCTTAAATTACATTCATGAGTTTAATGACTCGCTTTACTCACCCACTTTCGCTGATGAAACTGTCGGCTACCATGCATATATCAATGTCGAATCGTTTGTAGATCAAATAATCATCAACGAGCTTACCCGAGAGTTGGACTCTTACATTCGTAGCGCCTACTTTGATAAAGACCGATACACCAAGCTTTTTGCTGGCCCCCTTTGGGACTATAATCTCATCTTTGGTGTCGGTGGATACTTTAACAATGAAAAGACTTCTGGGTGGCAGTATGAACAAATACGGCAAGACCACGCCAATTATTGGATACCAAAGTTGCTTACTGATCCTGCATTTTTCAACCGAGTTGTTGCTCGATGGAAGGTATTACGGCAGGGTCTTCTTTCGGATAATGCGCTTGATCAAAGGATTGCTGAATTAACCGAGCCCCTTGCCGATGGCGCTAAGCGTAATTTTAAACGTTGGCCCAATTTTTCTAGCGAATATATTTATATTTTTAAAACTCCGACGAATAACACTTGGGAAGGTCAAGTAGGATATATGCGTGACTGGTTGATACAGCGGGCTGCATGGCTTGATACTCAGTGGAAGCAAAACTTGATAAATTACTGCTTCTCCTCGAAATAACATGTACTTTTCATTTTGCCAGTGGTTTTTGAGAAGTTACCTCTAAGCTTTCACTTATAGTGACGAGAATGGGCTTTTGTGAGACTTTTGCAAGTGGCTCTATAGTACAATTGCTTGTTAGCTATTAGATATTCGCTAGCAACGGTCACCCAGATGCTAATCATTCAGCGGGATTAGAAACCCTGCCAATAAATAAAATGCTGCCGGTGTCGAGGTCACAGATAACGTAGAAAAATGGCCGGTTGATATTAAGGGTTACGGTTTCATCAGGAGGCAAAGAGGTTGGCGCCATCATCACCACAGTAGCTGCAACTGCTTCGGTGCCATATTCATCAACACTAATGTCTGCTTGATGAATTACACTGTCGATATATAAATCTTTGCTACCGGTCATTCCTGAGAAATCTGCCTGTTGGGTAAATGCCTCATGCATACCTAAAGCTTCGAGGACTGTACGTAGTTTTAAGTATGTCGAGGCATGCCATTTCGGTAGAGTCAAATTGACCTGATGTGATTGCAACTGAGATACCGCAGCATCGATAAAATCAGCATTAATCTGGTTGCTAAGTTGTGTAAAATGGCTAATATCATTGGTTCTGTCAGAGACCTCGGGGGCATCGGGGACAATAAGTATCATCGCAACCTCATTACCTTCATACATAAGTTGCACAATTTGATACCCATCACCTTGCGCATATCCCATGATATGGGTCTGCTGCATCATAGGCACATTGATTTCAGTACCATCGTTCAAAATAAAGGGGAGCTCGGTTGTATTTTTCGTATCAAAAAGGTTCTTCCAGTGCGCTTTAAAGTAGATGGTATTAACTAAGGCCATTAAAGTGCCCTCGACATCATTTGGTGTCAGCAGCGTTGGTATTTTTACGTTGGTTTTATCACTAACCCAACGATTAATTGAGTTGGCTGCTGCCTCCGCTTCAAAAAAATCTAAGAGTTGCACTCCGGCGCCATAGTTGAGTGCTAGACCATCAAGAAATGTAGCAAGTACTTGCAGGCGTATATCGAGCCAAAGCGAATTCGCCAATTTAAGTGTAAACGAACTCTTGTCTGAAATGCTATTGTCACCGCGATTTGCCAACGTACGTTCGAGCGTGTTCATGGCAGCATGCAACTTTGTCTGGGGCAGAGTGAAATGCAGGGCATCTGCCATTTGGGCTTCAGTTACGCCCTGAGCCCCGGTATAGGTCATTGCTAAAGCAATCGAAACGCTTAGGGGTGATGCGATAAGGTTACCTGGCGCTGATTGGAGTTGATTAAAGACATCGAAAGTTAGTGCATTGATATCTTTAACGAGTATCTGCATATCTTCAAGCGGAACATCTGTGGTATCGCGAGCAAGATTAGATTGCAGAATACCTTCGTTTTGATTTTGCTGATCTTGGTCTAGATTATCTTGGTTTTGCTGATCTTCGTTTTGGTCATCTTGCTGATGTATATAGTTGTTCGAACCGCAGCCAGTGACACATGTGCGTGACTATGGCTCTTCAGAGTCTGAATCATTTTGACTCATCCATTTTACATCGAAGAAATTGAAAACATAGGTAAGGGCCACTGAAGAAAATGGAGTCTTTTATAAAAATTCGGAGCATTTTAGCCATTTATTAGTGTCACACGTCATATCTGTAAAGCCTTGGTCTAATCGGTAGCGAAATGAGGAGAGAAAGAAATATGCTTTTATTCAATCGACAAACATTAGCCTTAGCGGCACTCGTTCTTGGCATGAATTGTGCAAGTTGTTCCGATGGCGATATCAGTAGCCTCGCAGGTTTGGACGCTCCTACCTTTCAGAGCTTTGTTGCCAATCCAACGTCTGTGTTGGTTGCTACACCAACTGACATTGTGTTTTTATGGACATTTGCGAAAACACCATCACCCGAAGCGAATTGTATCATAGACAATGGTGTCGGCAGTATTGCCAATGGCGCTAAGGTGAGCCTCACATTGAATAAGAGTACTACTTTCAACATTGTTTGCACGAATAACAGCGGAAGCGATACCACACAATTGACCATCAATGTCGAGCTGACTCCCATAGCACCCGAAATCATCGGCTTTACAGCGACGCCAAGCGAGATCCCCTCTGACAGCCCAACCAATGTGGTGTGGAAATGGTCTTACGCAAACAGCCCAGTTCCTGTTCCTGCTTGCTCAATCGATAATGGCGTCGGCTCAGTAACCAATAGCACCTCAACCAACGTGCGCTTATTGGATGAAACCACCTTCACCCTGAAGTGTGAGAACGCCGGCGGGTCTGCCGAGGCGCATACGAATATTTCTACTTTGAATACTCTAAACCTTTTCACCTTAGGGCAAGGATCTGGAATCATCACCTGCGGCACCGGGGTATGTCCAACCGTTGTAGATCCAGGCGAGACTACTGTTTTGACAGCAAAACCTGCACCTGACTCGACGTTTGAGGGCTGGGGTGGGGCGTGTTCAGGGACTGTATCATCCTGCATCTTGAATGCCGACAGCAAACTCGATGTTTCCGCCACTTTTACTGCAAAAACCCCTCCGACAGACATATACTGGGTTAGCCCAACGGGAAATGCCAGCTGGGATGGCGCAAACAGCTGCAAGGGTGAAACACCGCTTGATGGTGCGGCTGCGTGTAGTCTCGCCACTGCTAATGCTAAAGTGATTGCTGGCAACTTCGTGTACCTGCGTGGTGGTACCTACCACACCGCTATTGCTCCAAAGACTAGCGGAACTTCAAGTAAACGTATTACCTTTAAAGGATATAGCGACGAGCGTGTTGTGATCACAGGGCTTGATCTGGCAATCTCTCTAGATGATCACGCGTACATCACCATCGACCACATCACTACTGACGGCAACGACGAGTTCGCCCATCTGATTAACGCCAGCTATATTTGGCTCATCAACAGTACGCTTATAAACTCACCCGACAAGACCAGCGTATGGATCGAAGGCATTAGGATGTATACCGACGCCAAGTACAACTGGCTTGCCAACAATACTATTGGCAACTGTGGCTATTCAAACGACGCCAAGAAGGATGACATCGGCGGAGTCATGCGTTTTGGCTTTGACGGCGATTCCGACGACGAAACCAGCTACAATCTTCTCGAGAACAATTATCTTTTCCATGGTGGTCACCACGTCATCCAGATATCGGCCCGGTATAATATTATACGCAATAACACTTGCCATAATGAGAACTGGACGCCATGTAACCGTGCCTTGACTGGCAACCTTTGTGGCAATCGCTGCATTGTGCTTGTCGACGGATCCCCTGATGCTTATTGGAATGTATTTGAGGGTAACCGTTTCGGTTTTGAGGGTGGTGCGATTGACGATCCCGTGGCCGCAGGCGGTCTGTCACTGCGGACCAAGAACAACATCGTGCGTCGTAATGAGTTTATCTTTGAAGGAGGCGCTGGCATCACTTTAGTTGCAAGCGGCGTCCATGACTCCAGCTTCGACCATATCTACCACAACGTATTCTATCAGAATGGGAACTCACCACTCAACGCTGGCGATCAGCGCCACAGCGCTGCTTTGCTGCTCGACAACTGGGATGGCAATAGCAACCCGAAGCCGATTTCAGGGGTAGCGATCAAAAACAATCTGTTTTTTAACAATTCCAACGACGACATCTACTTTTATTACACCGACCCTGCAGACCAAATAGTCTCTGGCAATTACTTCGCACAGACCTCTAAGACAGCGGTGCCCGGGCCCAACGTAGAGAGCAGGGCTGATCCCATGTTTACTGATGTTAGCGCGCCTGCTGATGTTGACCACATCAGCGATTTCGATTTCAGTCTACGAGACGGCAGCCCAGCTATTGACCGAGGAGAATATCTAACCACGACGGTGGGATCAGGCTCAGGCACCGAGCTTAAGGTCGCTGATGCTGCGTACTTTATCGATGGCTTCGGCATTGTCGAGGGCGACCGCATCCAATTAGAGGGCCAGACAATAGTCGCCAAGATCATTGCTATCGATTACAACGGCAATCGCCTAACCCTCGATCCTGCAACACCACTGGATCCCTGGAACGACGGCCAAGGCGTGGCAATGCCATATAAAGGCGCCAAACCAGACATCGGCGCTTGGGAAAAG
The DNA here is from genome assembly GCA_016931625.1 of Deltaproteobacteria bacterium. Lineage (NCBI taxonomy): Bacteria > Pseudomonadati > Myxococcota > Myxococcia > Deltaproteobacteria bacterium. The sequence continues at coordinate 30,387 of JAFGEK010000163.1, forward strand.
TGAGGTCTTAGTAAAAGCTACCAGTAGGCACGAAGCCCGCCGTTGACACCGAAAAGGCTATCGACTGCCTTGGTAGCGGTATAGGTAGAATCTGAGGCAGGGTTGAGCTTATAATTAACCACACCATAGCGTGCGAAAACAAGAACATCGAGATGGGACAGAAGCGCGTAGGAGACACCCGCGCGAAAATCATAGCCCCAACCCGACGCTTTAGGGAAGAAGCGTTTGGTTAGACGTCCCATTGAGTAAGGCTTGTCAAAGCTCGCCCCCGCAGAGATGCTAAAATCGTCGATGATTTCGATGTCTAAGTCACCACCCACACGTATGGTCATAGCAGTAACACTTGGTAACTCCGACTCTAAACCTGGTACTTTTGCGGTGTCGACAAAGAGACGCGAGTTAAGCAAGCCAGCACTCGCTTTAACTTGGGCGCCGAAAACTACGGCTCGTGCCGTAATATCGTACTCAATCTCTCGCCAAGTCGTGGGCATTTTGGCGTCCGGGTGATCGCCTACCTGGGAATTGACGTTTAATGCCTTAAAATAGCTGGCACGCAGCCCGAAGTGGGTGAGAATTTCAGGTGTTGAGGTTATGAATTGTATAAGACTCGCTGGATAGACCTCGAGGGCAGCGCCCGCTACGATCACTGATTTGAGCGTCATATCGCGCACCCCCCGTGTCTCGACGGGTGCACCGCTGAACTTTAATGAGCGGCCACCGAGACCACCACCCAGGATCAAAATCGCGGGTGTTCGCACCAAGTCAGGAGTGCTACTTCGTTGCCGAGACTCCCTGCCACTATGAGCTTTTGACAAACTCGATTGCGCCGACGAGTCTTTAGCGGGTGTCTCATTATTAGAACTTGTGGCTGGCTGTGAATCGGACGTGGTCGAGCTTGATCCAGACTTGGCGTCTTTGGAACCACCCGCCCATGAAGGGCTTGTGAGGTCGTCCCAGACAGAGCCCGCTGGGGCAGCTGCATCAGAGGCTTTACCGGACTCTTTAGTCGGTATCTTGGCTGGCGCTGGAGTGCTTGCTGATGACTTAGACGAAGGGCTTGGCGTATTCGATTTGGTCGTACGCTTTGTCGAGACTTTCTTCTTCTTTTTTTTCTTCTTTTTTTTATGTTTGGTCGCCTTGGCAAGTACGAACGATGGACCATCGTGGTGTGAGGTAGCCGCCGTTGCTATGACCTTGCTTTGGAGCACAGCGCCTGGCTCGTTGGCGAACCCCATCCCTGACACGAGCAGCACGACTATAAGCACAACCAGGGATTCTGATAAGTGACGAGTCGAAGCAGACTGTTTCATTAAAAACTCCCTTTATCCTAAATCAGCACATAGAAATATTTGGTGCATAGGTTGATGGGTGTCCATAAATATATCCTGTCGATCTTCACGAAATCCACTACTTATAGATATTTTTATACAACTAATAAAATAAACTTTCTATTCAATCATTAAATTAAATTGCAAGCATCATCTATATTTAAAGTTTTATAATTAGCGTTCTCAAAATCAATAGAAAATTCTTGAACACAAGTTTGGACTAAAATTTTAGATGATTTTTATCATAAGGTAATCACATAGATAAGCTCTTCAGGGCTGAACTTGAGGGCGCGTTAGATAGCAATAGCAAGGTTTTGTGGAAATTGAGGGTGAAGGTTAACTATGCTCTTTTGTGGAGGATGTAGCGCCATTTGTAGTAACTGGATATCAGCATCCGCTTCTAAGTATTGCGAGCCAGTGGCTGCCTCGAAAAGTACAAGACCCAATCCATAGACATCAGTACGTACATCCACCTCATCGCCACGGGCTTGCTCAGGGCTAAGATAGGCGAGCTTGCCTTTGATAGTACCGTCACTAGTGCGCATAGCATGAGCGCGCGCTTTAGCAATACCAAAGTCGCCGAGCTTCACCTCATCCTTAGATTAATTATATCAGTAAGAGATTATGTCAAACGTGATTTTAAAGCCAGAGAAGCTGTAAAACTTTTAACGATTAACGATTACTGTGATCGTTAATAGACACGATTACAAATAAGCTATCTTAAAATTCCTAATTCTCTGTTCTTAAGTTTTTCAAATCTTCATTTTTGTATGATGACTAACTGTTTATCTTTAAGTAAGGCAAATTTGAACTTACGTATTTAAAGAACAGATACTCAGTCTTCTGCCAAGAGCACGACTTGGGCATCGGTGATGTCATCATTCTCTACGTTAAATGCTGACTCAGAATTATCACTCGTATATGCTGTCAAACGAAAATAGTAATTAGTATCTTTGCGTAACTCTAAACTAGTTTCAATAGCAGGAGCTGCTATTTCAACTTGTTTGATCCCAATTTGTTGTTTAGCCTCAGCAACACTAATGAATTGGTCGCCGGATTTTAGCGATTGTGTCCAATAATAAAGTCGATAGCCAGCAAGATTTGTAATCGGGGTAATATTATCATTATAGGTTAAGACAGCATCCCAGGTAAGAGCTGACTCTTGATCTCATCTCTGTAATTGATCGATTTTATTAAGCTTTACTGGATGCCCTCTTTCGAGGGCATGACGTAGAGAGTTTTACGTAACTCCTCGTCATTCCTACGAAAGTAGGAATCCAATTC
>JAFGEK010000164.1 GCA_016931625.1 Deltaproteobacteria bacterium
GTAGAGAGTTTTACTTAACTCCTCGTCATTCCTACGAAAGTAGGAATCCAATTCCGATAAAAGTGAAAAATGAGACTAAGAGTCAGCATCACCCACCCTCGACGCGGTGCCTGGCACTCTTGGTTTCTGCATCTATGCTTCTAAATCTAATATTTCATAATTTTTTAAAATAATCGATTGAAATTCTGGTGCAATTTGATGCCAATCTAGAATATCAACGCAAAAAGGTAGTTCAGAAAATTCAAAATCATCTTTTAGTCTACGAATAATTTTTGGATCAAGAGCACTATCGCTGACAATGGCTATATCTAAATCAGAATAAGTATTTGCATTACCTTGAATACGTGAGCCAAATACGCGAATCTGTGCATTAGGCACATACCTATTTAAAATATATCTAATATCCTCGATATATTTTTGTTCTAAATCAATCATTACTTGCTTTTATACGTTCTAATAATAGACGCACATCGTTAATAAATTCTTTTGCAGTGTCGATAACTGCCTGTGCGACAAAAGAGTCGTAAGTGTGTACAGTTTCATTGCGAGCTTGGTGATAATCCATCCATGTATCAACATCATTAATAAGACGGTGTTGCGCCGCAAGACGAAATAAATGGCGACGAGAAATACCTTCGGTTTCAGTGCGGCCAAGATTGCGTGTTAGCCACCGTTGTATAAATTTCCATGATAATTCATAAGTAAATTCAAAATTTTGAATAACACCAGCACGTAATACTTCTATTTGTGACGTATTCCAAGACATAGAATCTGCACTTGCTAATACCGATAAGGCATTAGCAAAAGACTCGATAGCCCGACGTAGACTGCTAAGATCTAAATAATCCATTAACATATTGAAATATAATAATATTAATGCTGAAGAAAGTTAATTGTTATTTTTATTGTATTGCTAGTATTTTGACTCAGTAGTCAAAACACTAGCTAGTAATTTGACTATATGATAAATTTTTTCGTATATAGTAATTTGTCATGATACGAGGGTCCTTTATGCAGCGTTATCTTGCAGAAAATATAAAAGCTGATTTATCGAAAAAAATGGTTTTTTTAGCAGGTCCGCGCCAAGTTGGTAAAACTACACTTGCAAAAAATATACTTTCAAACCAAGGCGCCTATTTAAATTGGGATGTTGATAGTGACAGAGCCTTATTATTGCAGCGGCAAATACCAACAACAGATTTAATTGTTTTAGATGAAATTCATAAATATCGACAATGGCGCAATTTTCTTAAAGGGCTTTATGATGGTTCGCGCGAGCGAAAATTACACATATTAGTAACAGGCAGTGCTCGTCTAGATTATTACCGCCGCGGTGGTGATTCATTGCAAGGTAGATATTATTTTTATCGGCTCCATCCTTTAAGCCTAGCTGAATTGAGTGATAAAAGTAGTAATACTTTACAGCAATTGTTAAGTCTGGGTGGTTTTCCTGAACCATTTTTTTCCCAAAGCCAACGCGAAGCAAGTCGTTGGTCACTTGATTATCGTACACGTTTAATTCGTGAAGATTTACGTGATCTAGAAAAATTTGAGGATTTCGGTAGCATTGAATTAATGCAGCAAAGATTACCTGCGCTTGTTGGTAGCCCATTGTCGATAAATGCTTTGCGTGAAGACCTGCAAGTTAGTCATCATTCAGTTAAAAGATGGCTTGCGGCGCTTGAGAGACTATATGCGATTTTTCGTATAGCGCCATTTGGGGCGCCACGCATTCGCGCGGTTAAAAAAGAACAAAAGCATTATCATTTTGATTGGACTTTAATTGCTAACAAAGCCTTACGTTTTGAAAATTTGGTGGCTTGCGCCTTGCTAAAATGGGTTGATTGGCAACGCGATATTGAAGGTAAAGAGTATGAGCTACGATATTTTCGTGATGTTGATAAGCGTGAAGTAGATTTTGTTATTGTGCATCAAAACGAGCCCTATATGTTTATTGAATGTAAATGGTCAGATACCGCAGCAAGCCCAGGCTTAAGGTATTTAGCGCAACGATTTCCTAAAGTGCCAGCGTGGCAAATTGCTGCTTTAGGCACAAAAGATGTTACTACTCTTGATGGCATTCGCCTTGCCCCAGCAGTAATCTTCTTAAGCACTTTAGTTTAAAAAAATAGCATTGGTGTCTGGCACCAGTTGTTTGTGCACCAGTTGTTTGTGGCACCAGTTGTTTGTGGTTGTTTGTGTTTGCGGCACCAGTTGTTTGCTGTTTGCGCACGAGTTGTTTTGCTGTTTTGCGAATTTAAGTGTCGCAAATTGAAACAAAGGCGTGTGTCATTTTGCGACATCTCTTTAGTTCAAAAACCTATTAACATGGTGTCTGGCACCATTTTTGTTTAATGAATTCAACGCCATAAAAAAATCGCAATCCCATAAACTATTTTTTAACAAGATGGCATGCCGCTTGCTTAATGAATTATGCAAACCTTAAAAGGGGGCAGTTATGACGCGAACTAAGTATCTTGATAACAACAACTTACCATCATCTAATGAATATTTGTTTTCATTATCAATCCCAGCAAGAAAGAAATTAACTAGACGTGAAGCAATTAGACGTAGAAAAGCTGAGTGTTCGGTATTTAAACAAAAGACAAAAGCAACTGAAAATCTAACGACAATACCATGGGGATCAATTAATTATAAATCAAATCTCACAAACTTTCTTGCTGGGCTTCAATCTGCAAATGACAACACCTTGCAAAAATTTATCAAACAAGTAAAAACAAATTCAGCAATCGCCAAAATAAACGTCAATCAACGCATACCTGTCACTAAATCACCTGAAGCATTAGCAAACCATATTGCATCCAAAGGTAATTATAATACCGCTACTTGGGAAAATGAGCGCACTTTTGATTTTATTGATGTTGTTCAATCGCATTTTGAAGAAAAAGCTTTCATAACAGATTTTATGCGTGCACTTGGACCTGAATTATGCACAAAACTTACACATCAGTCAGTTGATGCTATTGCACGTCGAACTTACAAACAACCTAAAAAATATGATAAAGACTATCCATTGTTAACTTTAAAAACCATTGCACAAGCATTTGCACAAACACCTGAAAGCTTTCAAAAACAAAGTGCCGAAATTGCAAGTCAAAAATATTTATTAGCTGGATTAATTTTTGCTCAACCTGTTTACCCGACTAATAGCCTTGATACTGCACGCAGTGTATTTTTAATCGAATGCGAACAGATTGCCATTAGTGACCCAAACAATATTAATGATAATAACGCAGACCTAAATCAAAATGATGCTAATAAAAAAGAGAACAAAAAACTCACCAAAAATGATATTTATCTTACCGCAATGATAGCTAGCAAAATACTTTCATCTGACCGAAAACTTGCTGAAAAATATTTTAACAAATGGTCCTATGAACAAACAACTCAATTATTTAGCAATGATCTACTACGACCCATAAATTTACTAGATACCCAAGCTATCCCAAAATCGTTAATACCTAACGGCAGCGAACAATTAATTATTATGTCGACAACTGCTGCATCAAACACCAAGATGGGTTCAGATGAATTTAAAACAATAATTTTTCGTGAAAGTATTTTAGCATTAAAAAGTTTCAACCCAGAAAAATACCAACGCGATGATCTAATAAGTGCTTTAGAAATTATGTTTGTCACCAATTACTACAGTATCATTGACCTCTTACACAGCAATGAATCAAACAGTCTGACTTACGATAAGACTAAGGAAACTCTCGCAATATTTCTTGCTTATGCGATATTCAATAAAAATTCAAAACATGATTCATTCATAAAAATTTTTCAAAAAATTATAGCTAACACACACACTCAAATGCTTAATCCACAAAACAAATATAAAGATTATTTTCGTAACGAATATGATAACAAATGGTATGCCACTTGTTTAAACAATATCCTTAACGCATTTACTCTTGGACACATTTTTTATTCAACAAAACTTGCAAAAAATAAAAGTGAGCGTGAACAGGCAATTGATAGCATGGTAACCATTTTACAACTTGTTCTTCCTAAACACAAACTCACTGGAGCCCTGCTTTCTAGTGCCAAAAAAATGATTAATAACTATGCCAATAGCAACCACAAAGAAAAAACTAAAAATATACAACAACTATTAATTGAATTTAATGACAATATCAAACAAGACGTTCAAAAATTTGATAGATGTTTTGAAACTGATGTTAGCACTACACTAAAAGGAGACCCCAATGAACAATATATTGGTTTTTTAAATCTAACATGAATTTTGATAAAAACTAGCTAGTCAAAAAAACAATACCATCAGGTAGTATAATTTTGTAGCCAAAAGCGATATAAATCGTGTATGTATGATTACTTTTTTAAGTAGGTGTTTTTTTGCTTTACTTTTGTTTTAAAAATTCATTTTTAAAAAGGGGAGATCATGTTTAATCACCAACATTATCCCGTCAATTTTAAAATCATAAAATCATCGCCCAAAAAGTTTCTATCATCTGTTATCTATTAGGGCTTATCGTAACTAACACCGCTTGTTGGGCTATAGCACCTAAAGATGATACCAAAAGCACTGCTGAAGATTGCCCAAACGGTAATGAATGTGCCTCTGGCTATACTTGTCTATCAAATAAAAAATGTGTGCGTTTGGTACTGCCTTATTGTGATAGCTCTTCTGCAACAAATTGCAGCGCCTTTACCGCTGGTCAAAGCTGCTCTAACAATAATGGTGCAGTAACCCCTTGTTTCGCTGGTGCTACCAATTGCAATGGCGGTTGCGCTGTTTGCGATTGCCCGCCAGCAGATACAAACGACCCTAATTCACCAGCAAAAGCTGATTGTAATAACGATGAATTAGTTTGGGGTAATTGCAATGCTTCGCTATGCACTTTAGGGCAAGTGCATAGCTGTTCGTCATGCGAAGATGATTGTGTTAAAAATCTCAACCTTGCTAGTATTGGTGATACTACAACAACAAAAGCAATATGCGTTGAGGTACATTCATCGATAAGTGGCGTTGATAAAACCTCATCACCACTCTACCAATGTCAAGCTGCCAATGGGGCCATTTGCCAAAAAGGTTATGTAGATGCCGACGAGGATATTGGCCTTTATGGCAATAACGGTTGTGAATGTAATGTGGCTGAAGGGTTATGCAGTGCCTTGGGCAATTCTGCCTGTGATTTAGCAATTAACCAAGCGGTGCTAGCTGGTAATACTGACAGCGAGCCCTTAGGATGTATAAACTATTATATAGATAGTGATAATGATGGATACGGTAACTTGGCACTTGCCCCAAAATGTTTATGTAGCCCTACAGCTATTTATACTGCATCTACTGGTGGTGATTGTAACGACGACAATAAACAAATAAACCCTGGCGTTATCGAACAGTGTGATGATATTGACAATAACTGTAATAATCAAAACAATGAGGGTGAAAATACAATAAATTGCAACATATATTACGCTGATAGTGATGGTGATAGTTTTGGCTTTGGCGAACCAAAATGTATTTGCAATCCGACTGGTGTGTTAACCGCAACCAACGGTGATGATTGTGATGACAACCCAACAGCCTGTGGCGCAGCTTGTTACCCTGGGGCCAATAAAAAATCCGATGGTTATGACCATGATTGTGACAAACGACCTGATTATTTAGTAAGCCACTTTGTAGGACCTACAGGTGGGCCTGGGTTTAAAGATGGCATTGGTAGCGCAGCCACATTTTACCGCCCCACAGGTATTACCAACGATGGTACTAACCTATTTGTGACTGACTCGCAAAACCACACCATTCGCAAAATTGTCATCGCCACCGGCGAAGTATCGACCATAGCAGGTAGTGCTGGCATTTGGGGTTCAACAGATGGCGCAGGTATTAACAGCGCGTTTAATTATCCATATGGCATAGTTTATATTAAAAATAAACTCTATATAGTTGATAGTAGCAACAACGCCATTCGCCTTCTTGATTTATAGCGTTGCCCGCACATTATTTTGTTTAAGGCAAATTAGCTAAAAATCGAGTTGCTGACACAATACGAACTTTAGTGCGGCCGATGTCGGGCAGGCGTCTTTCATTTTTAGCATTAAGCACTACTTGAAAGGCATAGTTCGGCTGCACTCTTTCAACAAAATATCGTAAACTTGGTGCTAATTCGCAATCTGATAATTTTGCTTTTATTGCTATCCAGGGTTTATGTTCTTTTAGCAGCACAAAATCAACTTCATGACCTTCGCGATGGCGAAAATATCGCAATTGCAAGCGCTCGCCTTCAACATCTGCGGCCCAATCAATAGCGCGCCATAAATGCGTTGCAATTAAATTTTCAAACCGTGCACCTTCATTAGGGCAACGAGACCAATCATAAAAATATAATTTTTGTTCTTTTTTAACGCTTTTAATTTTTGGTGGTCCATAAGGAGAAATTCTGAATATTGCATCAAGACGCTCGAGAATGGTTAGCCATGAACGTACTGTTTCAAATGCTACCTCTAGATCTTCACGCAAACTATTTATTGATACTATACTGCCAGCAATATCTGATAGACGGTCATACAGTAACTCCATCCGCTCAATTTCACGAACTTGCGAAAGCGAGCTAATTTCTTCATATAAAATACGCTGCGCATAGGCTAAACGCCATCGGGCTGCGGTGCGAGACGAACCTGAAAAAAGCGGCTCTGGAAATCCACCCAGTATAATCAAATCATTAAGTTTTTGTTGAGGCGGCGCCACTGGCAATTCGGGCAGGGTATTAATCTCAGCAAATGGCAACCCGCAAAATTCAGAATAAGTAATAGGATGCAAACGATGTGGAAAATAGCGGCCCTGCAGCGAATCACCTCCACGACCAAATAATTCAAGACGAGCGCTGCCAGTAACTAGAATAGATATCTTTTCATTATATGTATCTGCAATATCTTTTAAAAAAGCTCGCCAGCGTTTATATTTATGCAATTCATCAAATACCCATAGATTACTATCAAGATTAAGCTGACGTTTTTGAATTGCTAATCGATCTGGTGCCGCATCCCAATTAAGATAAGTCCCCGTTTGTTTAACCAGCAAACGTTTAGCTAGGGTAGTTTTACCACACTGTCGCGGGCCAGATAATATGACCATTTTATTTGTTAAATCTTCAGCAATATTTGCAAAAATTCTTCGCTGCAGCATATCGACAATTTTAGACTATACTCTAAAATTGTCCAGACAAAATTAGAGTAAACTCTAAATTTGTTGTACCAGCTCTTGCAGTATTTATTGAAAACTATAAGAAAAACCGTTTTCAGGATAAAACCTATTAACCACCCTTGCGCAGCTCAACCAGAACCAGCTTGGCGATAGCTTTAAGAGTATCAAACACACCATCACCGCGAGTTGCCGAAGCTTCAAAATCAGGTACCTGACGTGGATTTAGCAAACGCTTGAGCTCTTCAACATCTGCAGCGTTAGGCAAATCACGTTTGTTGTATTGAATAACAAATGGCACTTTATCGAGATCGTAGCCTTGTTCGCTTAAATTGGTGCGCAAATTCTCAAGCGATTCAAGATTGGCTTCCATACGCTCAATCTGCGAATCAGCGACAAATACGACACCATCAACGCCTTTTAAAATTAACTTACGGCTAGCGTCGTAAAAAACTTGGCCTGGCACCGTGTAAAGATGAAAACGAGTCTTAAAACCTCTTATTTCACCAAGTGATAAAGGCAAAAAGTCGAAAAACAAGGTTCGCTCGGTCTCGGTGGCGAGCGATATCATCTTGCCTTTAGCGTCAGGGTTAGTTTTGTTGTAGATGTACTGCAAATTAGTCGTTTTTCCGCATAAACCGGGACCATAGTAAACGATTTTGCAGTTAATCTCACGTGAACTGTAATTAATAAATGACATGGCGGCTCGGTTGATTCTCGCCCATTTTAGCTAAAAAGATTATCGATGTCGTCATCGGTAATCTCGCCAAAGGGTGTTTCCTGCGACTGCTGCTCCGCTTTAGCCAGAATCATTTGAAAGATTTTGGTTAATTCTTCGCTGCTTTTCTTAACCCGCAATCGTACTAAACCAAGGCTAGAACGTTGGTCAAACATAACCACCAAAATAGCCCGTTGAGCGACGATTGATAGGTGAAGATTATCTTTCTCTCCTTCATGAAAGACGTTAGGAAACTCCTTTTCACCAATAAGTTTGGCAAGACCGCTGGTCGCGGCATAATTGCCAGCAGTTAACGAAGCCAATGATGTCGTATCGAGATCATCGATTTCGCCACTAGACGTAATAAATTGGCCGTTTTTATCAACTAATAAAACGGCTTTTGCATTGGCTTCACGATTAAGGCGTTCGCAAACCGCAGCGATTTGTCGAAACTCCTCTTCGTACAGCACCATTTGCTGCTCAACCATAGGCACCCCAAAGGTCCAATCCTTAATACCGATATCAAAGGACTCGAACCCGTGCAAGCAAGCTTTTGTATGTTAACTTAATATATATCCTGCAGAAAAAACTCGGCGCGGTCAAAATTTTTTAAAACTCCCTTCTCTCAGCCAATGCCCGCCCGAGCGTAGCTTGGTCTATAAATTCTAACTCACCGCCAAGTGGTATTCCGGCAGCAAGTCGCGATAAACGTACCTTTGTACTACGTAATAATTGACCGATATACAAGGCGGTAGCGTCACCTTCAACATCAGCATTAGTTGCAATTATTACTTCTTGAAACTTCTCGCGCTGTACTCTTTCATAAAGTTCATCAAGAAAAAGATCTTTTGGCCCAATACCATCAAGCGGGGCTAATGAACCATGTAGTACGTGATAAAATCCGCGATAGCTACCACAAGCCTCGATTGCCCTTAAATCCTCAACTCCTTCAACAATGCATAATAAATGCTCATCACGACGGGCATCAGAACAAATATTGCATTGAATAGATGTAGCCAGATTATGGCAGGTTTTACAAAGCACTACTTTATCTGCAACTTCGGTAAGTGCCTTAGCTAAATCGTAGGCAAGCGATTGCTCCACCGGATATTTGCGTGATTCGGCAATAATATAAAAAGCCAAACGAGCAGCCGAACGCACACCTACGCCGGGCAAACGTCCAAGCTCAAGAATAAGATGTTCAATAGGATCTAAACTCATCGTAACATCGCGCAATTATTAAAATTTTAGCGATCAACCACCACTTGAATTAGGCTTATCGCCACCAGTAAATTGCGAAATATCAATACCCATATTTTTGCCTAAATCGCCTACACGTTCTCGTAGCGAATCGGCAATTTTGCTTGCAGCCGAATTAATTGCTGCGCGTACTAAATCTTCAAGTAAGCTAACTTCGCTTGCAACCATGGCTTTCTTATCAATATGAACCTCAACGGCTTCATAGTTGCCATTCATTACAACTGAGACCAATCCAGCACCAGCTTCGCCTTTGACTCTAATATTGCCAACTTCTTTTTGTGCTACGGTTAATTGGTCGCGTAATTGGCCTGCCATACGCATAATGTCATTGATATCCATAAGCTGCCTCCTAATTCATTCATCTTGTTTGTCATTTATTTGATTAGCAAGCGGCACAACCCCAGTAATTTCGCCACCCAATACTGATATTGCTTGACGCACCGCGGGATGTGCAACTGCAGTTGACTCTAAATCACGTTGGCGTTGTTTTTGATCTTCATCTTTTTGGGCTGCTATTGAAGTAGTTACAGTTTTTGCCTGGGTATCTATTGGTGTTAATATTAATTTTACTGGTTGGCCAAATTGTTGTTTAAGCAAACCTTCAACCGGCGCACGAAACTCTTTATCGTGAGCTGTATCCCAATAAAAAGTTTTTGGCACAAAGCCAAGTTCAACACATTGTGGCGTAAACTGTAATAAATGTGCATGCTCAAGCACTGAAGCAAGTGCCGGTTTTAATTCACGAACTCTATTAATAAGACGTGCCCAGCCGAGATTAATTACCTCACGATTAGTGTTTGAATCGTCACTATGGATACCCGGTTGTGCTGGGGTGACTACAGAGTCAACATTATCATCATTCCCGTCTCGAAAGCGGAAATCTGGACCAGCCTGTTTTTGAATATCATTTTGGATCCCCGCTTTCGCGGGGATGACGTTATTTTTAGCTTGCGCGTGGATGTTATCATTTTTAGCCTTTGTGGGGATGACATCATTTTTAGCCTTCGTGGGGATAACAGTACCTTGCTGCGCTGCATTAGTTGCACTTATTTTTGGAGTACCACTGCTTAGGCCTGAGCCTTTTGCACCACTAGTTGGCGAACTACCATGAGGTCCGTCACCACCTTTAGCTATCGTATCAAATCTGTGTACTAAATCAGCCAAGCTTGACACCGGCTCAATTTCAAGCAGACGCAACAAACCCATCTCAAAAGTAACCCGGGGATGTGGCGAGCGATTAACATCTTCGGCCACTGCTACTAGTCCTGAAAATAATCGATGCAAATCTGGCTTGCTAACAGTTTGTGCTTGTTGACTCAGCGTTTCGATTTCAACAGGTGAACGTGCTAAAACAGCCTCTGAGGGGTTGGGCATTACTTTTACCACCATTAAATCGCGTAAATGCTCAACTAAGAGACCGGCAACATCACTTAAATCATGACCACGAGCATCAACTTCAGCTACTAAATCAAGCAAGGTACTTGCTTGACGAGTCAGCAAGGCATGCGCAAGAGCAAAAATAGTTTCGCGTTCAACAATACCAAGTGCCTGACTAACTTGTGCATCGTTAGGATTATCTCCTGCAAAGCTTAATACTTGGTCAATTAGTGATAAAGCATCACGTACCGACCCTTGGGCTTCACGGACAACAGCGGTGATGGCGGTGGCGCTTAACGAAGCCCCTTCGGATGCTAATATTTTTTTTATATGTTCAGTTTGATCACGTACGGTGGCACGACGAAAATCAAAACGCTGGCATCGAGATAAGATGGTAATAGGGATTTTTTGTGGTTCAGTTGTTGCAAAAATAAATTTTACATGTGGTGGTGGCTCTTCAAGAGTTTTAAGCAACGCATTAAATGCTGCCGTTGAAAGCATATGCACTTCATCAATGATATACAGCTTATAGCGACCACGACTTGGCAAATAACGAACCGCTTCGCGCAGTTCACGAACATTATCAACGCCAGTATTAGAAGCGCCATCGATTTCAATAACATCAGTTGCAGCGCCACTAGTAATATCTTTGCATGCACTGCAAGCGTTACATGGCTCAATAGTAGGTCCGCTTTCGCAATTTAACGCTCTAGCTAATACACGCGCCGTAGTCGTTTTACCTACACCACGAGCACCCGTAAATAAAAAAGCATGATGCACGCGCCCAAGTTTAATGGCGTTCATCAAAGTGCGCACAACGTGCTCTTGACCGATTATCTCGTCAAAGCGAGTGGGACGATATTTTCGAGCAAGGACTAAATACGACATAGGCTTAATCTATAGGCATAAGTGGTGGCGGAGCGAGAGGGATTCGAACCCTCGGTACCTTGCGGTACACACGATTTCCAGTCGTGCACCTTCGACCACTCGGTCATCGCTCCTTGAAAAATGGTGATAGCTCGACGGCCCAACACCCCAAAAATACCACTACCGTTGCTTCCTTCCGGACCTGGCGGAGTTTGCGGCGCTTTGATTGCTGGCGCCGAGCTATCCCAACTTAAAAACCATAAATACATAGCTGGCATTGTAGCCAGCGGTTACTTTTGTTTATAGTCTGCTCTTGTCAAACAACAAACTTAAAATGGCGGAGCGAGAGGGATTCGAACCCCCGGTGCCTTGCGGCACACGTGATTTCGAGTCACGCGCCTTCGACCAGCTCGGCCATCGCTCCAAATACGAAAGGCGCTTGTCCTACTCCAACGCATTGCGGATGACAAGTCACAACTGATATCAAGACGTACTGTTATGCTTTACCGTCGTAGGTGTTTTGTGCTTTGCTCAGCGCCAATTAAGGCAAAAAAATAACGACATTGATGACATAAACATAATTAAATACCCCTGAGGTTTATTGCGATGATGCACTTTTCTCATTTTTTGCTTACTTTTTGCTTGGTTACTATTGTTTTAGTAAACGCGACCGCCAAAAACCCAAACCTACGTGAACTTGCCGATAAAAAAGGAATTTTATTGGGTACGGCTGTTGCCCCAGATAATTTAGACGACCCCAAATTTGTAAAAGCACTGATAAATAGCTGCAATGTAGTAACCCCAGAGAATCAATTAAAATGGGAGCGTGTTCATCCTACCCCTAAAAAGTACGATTTCTCGGGTGCAGATAAGATCATAAATTTTGCTCAAAAACACAAAATGTTAGTGCATGGACATAATCTCACCTGGCACCGGCAAAATCCGGCTTGGCTGGCAGCATCATACAAATCAAAAGAACAATTTTTGGCTACGCTTAAAGCTCATATTGATACCGTGGTTGGTCGCTATCGCGGTAAAATCTATGCTTGGGACGTTATCAATGAACCAATCGATGATAACAATGGCAAGCTACGTGATAATCTCTGGCACTTCGCAGTTGGCCCACAATACATTGAGTTAGCTCTTAAATGGGCGCATGAGGCTGATCCGCAAGCTCAGCTATTTATTAACGACTTTGGCGTTGAAGAGATAAATAAAAAATCTGATCGTCTCTATGAGTTAGTCAAAGATCTTAAATCCCGCGGCATTCCTGTTAATGGGGTTGGCTTGCAATTCCACATTGATGGTCAATATCAACCTGATTGGGGCAGTGTGGTAAAAAATATTAAACGGTTTAGTGAATTAGGAGTAGTTATAGAAATAACTGAACTAGATGTAAGAATGCAAATGCCCCCCAAAGAATCTGCACTAAAACAACAAGCACGTATCTTTGCAGAAACTATGCGAGTGGCATTGGCTTTTAATTCGGTCAAAGCTTTTATCATGTGGGGATTATATGATGGGTACTCTTGGATACCGATGGAAATACCTGGTACAGGAGCCGCTTTAATTCTCGACGAAGCATTTCAACCAAAACCATCATACCTTGCAATGCATGATGTTTTATCTAAACCAAATCCAACATTAAAATATTTTGATCGTTATATGCAAAAAGCAGGTCAAGCGCGCGTCTTGCCGACCTTTAGGGCGGTTAGGGCAAAAAAATCTCCAAAAATTGATGGCATTGAGAATAATAACGAATGGGATGGTGCAATTGCCTACCCATTTCTTTATAACCAATTAAATAGCGCTGATTTACGACCACCCTCTTTATTAACCAATGACCAAGATATATGGGGCAACTGGCGACTAATGTATATTGAAGATACTTTATATGGGTTGGTACACCGCAAAGATGATATTACCGATACCACAAGCAATAATCCCTGGGATAATGATTGTATTGAAATATTTTTTAGTATCAACGGTGAATGGAAACAATACCGAACAATAGTTGGTAAAGGTTGGCAAGAAGATAATAATGTTACGGGTGAAGCTGTATGGAGTAAAGACGGCTCAGTTTTAGAATTTTCAGTAAAAATGCCTCAAAATCTTAGTGGAATAACTATCGGATGGAATACCGCTTTAGCCGACAATGATGAGCTAGGTGGCAGTGTACGTGAATGCCAACTTTATCCCGTAGTGGGCAATAATACCGGATGGCAAGGTAAAGGTTTTGCAGAGCTCACCTTTGCCAACGCTGAAGGCAAATTTGTTGATCAACAAAATATTAGTAATCCACCGCCATTTGTGGCAACGCAAATAAACAAAGAACAACAGCCTAAACTTGATGGTAATAGTGACGATAGTTGCTGGCGTGATGCAATAATTTATCCGTTAGGTTATAATCAACTATCTGTAAACGATCAAAGTATACCCAAGTTACAAGACCTTGCTGGTGATTGGCGCGTACTAATTAGTGGTAATACTATTTACGGATTAGTTACCAGGATTGACAATAAAACTATTACTAATAACCCTCAACTATATAATAACGACTTAGTTGAAATTTCATTTTTAATAGATGGGCAACAAACTACTTTAATAACTTTTGTTGGGCAAAATTTTGAAAAAAATGATTATATTCAAAATGCCACTGCGATTTGGAGCAAAGATGGTAAAATTCTTGAGTTTGCCGTCGAATTACCCAACACTGAACTATTAGGCCAACAAATTAGCTGGTCAATTGGGTTAATTGATGCAGATAACAATGTAAAAGCATCAGCGGCACTGAATGGGCTATTTCCATTCAGTGGATATAGACAAAGCTTAAGTGAAAACGCTGACAAGCCTAAAGAATATGGGCGATTGCAATTGTAATAATTAAGAATTATTATATTATGACTACAGTAATAATTTTCAACATTTGATTATTTAGTTACAAATTATTGCCATGTTAAATTTTGAAAAAAAAATACCTCAAATTAACACTATTTGTCATTCACTATCTGTGAAACGTCTTGGACTTTTTGGCTCGGTATTAACTAATAGCTTTTCACCAAATAGCGATGTTGACGTATTAGTGGTTTTCGATTCGGATGATAATATTGATTATTTTGAAAATTATTTTAGATTAAAAGAACAACTCGAAATCATTTTTGAACGTAAAGTTGATCTTATTGTTGATAAACCATTTAAAAATTATGTGTTTAGCAAGGCGGTCGAACAATCAAGGTTAACGATATATGAAAGCAGTTTATCCGCTATAATATCGCCTTTCATTCTCAGTTCCATATTCTCTGTTCTTTAAATACTCAGTTCAAACTTCCCTCACTTAAAGATAAACAGTCGGCCATCACATAAAATGAAGATTTAAAGAACAGAAAACAGAGAACTGGAAATTTTAAGTGAGTTTATTTGTAATCGTGTCTATTTAACATATTCTTGGCAACAACTCACCGCTGGCCATACGCAACGATCTCCGACCACCTGCTTTAGTACGCAACTCAATACTTGAATCACCAGAAGTTACTGTACCTATTTGCACAGCATCGCGACCTAAAGGATGAGCACGTAATGCTGTTAAAGTTGCTGCTGCTTGTGACTCTGGCACTATTGCAATAAGTTTGCCTTCATTAGCTACATATAAGGGATCTAATCCTAAAAGCTCGCAGGCTGCTAAAACTTCTGGTGTCACTGGAATAACAGTTTCTTGTAATTCAATTTGCACTTGCGCAGCTTGAGATAATTCGATCAAACTTTGTGCCAAACCACCACGAGTAGGATCACGCAAGGCATGTACAGCAATATTTGCTTGGCGTAGTATTTCGACTAAAGGTGCCAAAGTTGCAACATCACTAGTTATTGGTTTGCTAAAAGGCATACCTGGCCGAGCGGTCATAACTGCCATGCCATGATCACCAATTGTTCCACTCACAATAACCGCATCACCAACTTTAATATCACGCGGTTGTGGACGAAAATTAGCATCAATACGACCAACCGCCGAAGTGGTAATAAAAATACCATCACAAGCATCATGTGGTACAACTTTAGTATCACCTGCTACAATATCAACACCAATGGCATGAGCCTCTCGTGCCATTGAGGTAATAATTAAATCTAACTCACTTAATGGTAACCCTTCGGCCAAAATAAAAGCTGCCGTCAAACCAATTACATTAGCACCTACCATGGATAAATCATTTAAGGTACCGCAAATTGCGAGCTTACCGATATCACCACCTGCAAAAAAACGTGGGGTAACCACAAATGAATCAGTAGTGAATGCTAAGTCATTTATTACCCCACTATCTTGCATAGTATCTAAAATAGGATTGCTAAATGCCGGCATAAAATGACAAGCTAGCAATTCTTGAGTTTGACGTCCCCCTGAACCATGTCCAAGCATAATAGTTTCGTTTTTAATCATAACTTTTTCTCACTCTTGTATTTATAAATGCTTGGTTAAACTTCGTAATAGCGGGCTGCACAACTACCTTCTGAACTAACCATACATGCACCAATCGGATTTTCGGGTGTACAAGTTTTACCAAATAGTGGACATAATACAGGATCAAGTATGCCACGTAAAACCTCACCACAATGACAACCAACTGGTTCAATTGATTTTTTAAGTGATACCGAGAATTTCAGGGCTGCGTCAAATTTAGCATATTCTGAACGTAGCCTTAGGCCACTATGAGCGATTATGCCAAGGCCTCGCCAAATACTATCACAAGGTTCGAATACTTGGGATAAAATGTGACGCGCCCGTGGATTACCATTTATATGTACCACTGCGCTATAACAATTTTCGACGACGGCTCTGCCAGATTGACATTGCGCCACTAAACAAGAAAGAGCACGAACTATCTCAATCGCCTCAAAACCGGCGATGACGCATGGTACATTATACCGAATAGCTAACTCTGTGTATGCACTATGGCCTAAGACAACACTGACATGACCTGGCGCTAAAAAACCATCAAGTTTCAATTCATCAGAATTGGCTAACATTGCCATAGCTTCAGGAATAGTTTTATGAGCGCACAATACAGAAAAATTATTTAGCCCTTCGCGTTGTGCATTAAGAATAGTTGCTGCAATTATAGGTGTAGTGGTTTCAAAACCAACACCTAAAAAAACTATTTCACGGCTCGGATGTTCACGTGCTACTTTTAATGCTTCAAGTGGTGAGTAAACCACTCTAATATCCGCACCTCTGGCTTTTGCATGAATAAGATTATTAGTGATTTCATCACTATCTGGTGACCCAGGAACTCTTAATAAATCCCCAAAAGTCGTCAATGTTACCGATGAAAGGTGTGAGAGAGCTAAAGCATGATCAATATAACTAACCGGAGTAACACACACTGGACAGCCAGGACCTGAAACTAAATTTATTTGTGAAGGCAGAAGTGAACGCAAACCACTTTTAGCAATTGCCATGGTATGCGTCCCACATACTTCCATAAAAGTAAGTGGTGGGCCTTGATAAGCTGCTATATCATCAAGTAACGCTCGTATTTCATAAGCGGTACTACGATTGCTTTTTCTATATTGGATATATGGAAGATTATTTGCCGATGATTGATTGGATGTCATAGCTTAAAAAACCATTATGATAGGCGATCGAATATGGCTAAAGTCTCTCGTGCTTCATCTACGGATAATGATTGAATCGCAAAACCAGCATGTACAATAACATAATCGCCCACCTGCACATCATCTACCAAATCTAACGACACAGATAATTCAACACCGTTGATTTGCACAACCGCACTATTTCCTTGACGTCGTATGATTTCCATCGGAACAGCTAAACACATCTGTTTTTTGCCTTTGCTTAGCTATAACCTACAGGTTACATGCAGCGCAAGCAACCTGACCTACTGCAATCGCGCCATCACCTGCAGGAAATTGTATTGGTTGTAATACTCTCACACCTGCGTGCAAAAGATTACCAACTATTCGACGAGTCAATAGCCGATTTACTATAGACCCACCTCCGAGAGCAACTATACTTTGGTTCGATGATAATGCAGCAAATGTCAATCCATCGGCGAGACCATTATGAAAACGCGCCGCTCTGATTGATATTGATGCTTTATCTTTTACAAGTGCAGTGATCAGAGCGCGAGTATCTAACATGTTGTTTATCAATGGTAGAGGATATGCATCATTAACAGCAGAATCAGCGATAGTTTCAAGACGCGCTGCAGCTTCACCTTCGTAATCAATACGTTCGGGAGCAATACCAAGAATTGCCGCAACCCCATCAAATAACCGACCAACACTGCTAGTAAGTGGAGAAAACTCTCGCATTTGTGCTATGGCTGCAAAATTCTCAACAAACCCTAACATACCAATTCGTCCAAGATCTGCATCATACAACAAACTAGTTGCCATACGCATAGGCTCAATAGTTGCTTGGTCGCCTCCTGGTTGTGCTATTGGTCGTAAATATGCGTGGCGTTTAACCGTGGAATAATCACCAACTAATATTTCTCCACCCCAAATTGTGCCATCATAGCCATAGCCTAATCCATCTATCATTATTCCACATACATTTTTATTTAAAGCAATAGCATGCTCACAAAGTACCGCCGCCATATGAGCATGATGATGCTGTACTTCTACTATTGGAATATTAGCAAAAAGTTTTGTTGCCGCTAAACGACCAGAGCCTTCAGGATGCAGATCAACAGCAATAATATCAGGTGAAAAGTTATAAAATGCTAACGTGCGCATAATTTCATCAAAATAGGCTTTTAGTGTTCGCGAATTATCAAGGTCGCCAAGATGACGGCCAACTGTTAGCATTCCTTGATTAAGTATGGCAACGGTTGCTTTTATTTCACTTCCTAAAGCTAATATTTTCTTCGCAGGTAAAAAAGGTGTACTAATACTAACGGGTACATACCCACGTGAACGCCTTATACCAATATTTTCACTTAAACTATGAGTTTTATTGTTCATGGTTCTAACAACACTATCATCACAGGCTAAGTAAATTTCACGATCATGTAAGAGAAAAGCATCCGCAGGAAGATTAGCTACAGCCTCTTGATTGTCTGTAATCATAGGTTCACTAGAACGATTACCAGAAGTAAGAACAATAGCATCTAAATCATCATTAAAAAGTAACTCGTGAGTACCAGTATAAGGTAAAAATATTCCCAGATCACCAAGGCCTGGTGCGATAAGCTCAGTATAAGGTGTTGCTTTGCATAGAGGTGCTAACACAATTGGAGCGGCATAACTTGTTAATATCTTTTTTGCAGCAACACTTAAAGTAACTAAAGAACAAGCAACCTTAATAGTATGAACCATTACTGCAAATGGTTTGCGTAAACGATACTTTGCTTTACGCAATCTTTGTATTGCATTAATACTACGAGCATTTACCGCGAGATGAAAACCACCGATACCTTTTATTGCAACAATCTTATCTGCTAATAATAATTTTCGTGCTGCAATAATAGCAGCAACACCATTAACATCACGATTAATTGGGGGATTAGTATCTTCACCTTTATTAATAAGCCATGTTTGTGGACCACACTTTGGGCAACTTATGGCTTGTGCGTGATAGCGACGATCACCTGGGTTTTCATATTCGCGTTTGCATTTTGTACACATAGGAAACTGATTAAGTGTGGTGTGCTCGCGATCATAGGGCATAGCTGTAGTAATGCTGTATCTTGGACCACACTGTGTGCAACTAATAAATGGGTGAAGATAGCGACGATTACTTTGGTCATACATCTCTTTACGACAATCACTACATAAAGCACCATCAGGAGCCAGACTTATCGTTCCACTTGCGACATTTTCACTGGCAATTATTTTAAAAGTAGTTTCCTTATCACAAATGGGTATAGCACTAATATTTAGGTGTTCAATTTTGCCAGGCGTTTTCAATTCACTCTGCAATCTTTCACAAAAGCTCAATATTTGTGATAAATTGCCTTGTATTTCTATACTGACTATCCCACCGTTATTTTTTACTGTTCCACTAAGTTTAATGGCATGTGCAAGATGATAAACAAATGGGCGAAAACCAACCCCCTGTACAATGCCACTAACTAAGATATGACGACGTTCAATTTTAGTTGTCATAAAATGTCACAACGCTTTAAATTACAAAATTCATTTGCTGATAATGTAGAACAATTATTTCTATCAATGATAGGCATTAAACTGCTAGACTATATATTTATCAATTTTATTAATTAGTTTTTGCTTCTAAATGCATTTCGCGCTAAATCATAGGTCAATAGTTAGTTGTATCCATTTAAGGAGGAACTATACTTTGGATGCCACAACACAAAAAAGTTTAAAGAAAGCTCTTGCAGATCTTATCGCAGAACAACGCATGATAACTAATGCGATTAACACTATTCAAACATTGCTTGGCGCAAAAACTACTGCAACCCGCGTGCCTGCATCTGCTGCTAAGCATACAACCAATAAGAAGCGTGCTGCTTCTCGACGTAAACCCCAATGGAGTTCAGCGATGCGTAAAGCTGCAAAAGAGCGTATGAAACGCTATTGGGATCAAAGACGCAAAGGTACAAGTAAGGGCTAACTATTAGGCCGATTAAATTCTAACGAAGCGTTTATTAATTGATACATGCGCTTCGCAATATTTTTAAGGTGCTTAAGGTGAAGATGGGTAGTAGTATCTTTCATTATCTTCCTATCTTCGGATTGGTTACAGCGCTTAGTGTAAATTTTGTTCCACGTGCTTTATACGCAGGTGCCGCATTAGATATTGAATCAACGAGTGGCTGTGTAAAACCCAACGCGGTTAGAGCGCGGCTAAAGCCAGTTCTTGAACCCTATGCTGACGCTCGCGGTGGCACAATTGCTGTTGTCAGTCACAAAGCCGGCAAGGTAACTAGTGTCACCCTGCGTGTGGTAGCCTTAAATGGTGATGTAGTTTTCTATCGCCGTCTTAAACTACAACCTGAAGACTGCCCGAGTGCTCCGGCTCTTATTGCAACTATTATAGATAGATTTTTACATAATTTTCCACGTGCACGTTGGACTGATTTACCAGCACATGAATCCTCAGTAGTAGTCATCGGTCATCAAATGCCGTGGATCGTTGCAATGATGCGTACAACTATAATGGGTCGATATCCTCAGCCGGGTGCTGATTTAGATTTGGGTTTAAGTCTTGAAACTGGCACAGCGCGTCATCGCCTTTATATAGCTGCAAATGCTCGTTCAGGTACTCCGATAGCTTTAGGTATTGGTAAGGTGTTTGATAGCACTGCTACTGGTAGCATAGGTTGGCGTGAAATTAGTGATAATTGTACGGCTGAATTTGAAATACGTGTAGGTGGAAGACTTACATCAGGCATTGAATACTCTGTAAATCGTAATGTATGGCTACCATGGATTGAGTTTGAAACAGCAGTTTCCTGGCCTTGGGGACCGTGGCTTTTTGGTCCAATGATCGCGGTTTCGCCTTTGCAACAACGCGCCAAAACTGCAGCTGGAGCTCGAGTTAAGCTGCCATGGATACATCTTGGTCTTGGAGCATGGATCCCACTAACAGTTGACCTTCTTTGAAGTAAAATCACCTTGCTGGGCAATTAATAGGAGGATGACAACAGCAGTGGCACAGCGTGCGGAGACCCACGATTTGGACGTGGATACCATTTTCCGTGAGCACGCTCGCTTCGTGACTCGCTGTATTGAACGATTGGTAGGAACGGGCAGCCATGTCGATGACATACTGCAAGAAACTTTTATCGCAGCTTTTCGCAATAAAGAGCGATTCGATCCTGAGCGAGCCAGCATTACCACCTGGTTGTATGGTATTGCCGCAAACCTCTGTCGTCGTCATCGACGCGGTGCATTTCGTTTTGGAAGATTACAAAATAAAGTCGCTAGCGAAGCACCTTTTGCTACTCTGCCAATGCCCGACGAAAATATTGAACGTCAGCAGTCGATTTCGTTGGTTTATGATTGCCTGCAAAAACTTCCTTTTAAACAACGTGAGATCTTTGCGCTCTACGAGCTTGAAGGTCTCGATGGCGGTAGTATCGCCGATATGGTTGGTGTTCCGGTTGGTACCGTTTGGACCAGGTTGCACCATGCCCGTCAAGCGTTCGTCAAACAAGTACGACATCGAACGAGTACGGAGGGCTTATGAAAACAATAGTTAATCCGACCCGCTTAGTACTTTCTCCGGAGTTCGGACCTCTACTTAAGCAAGCGTCTAATATAACCGTAAGTGATGCTCGACTTGAATATAATCGACGTATAGTTTCAGCGGCCCTTATTAATATTTCTGTTCCTACTAGCGCTACTTTACTTAAGGTTATTACTAAAGCCAGTACGTTAACAAAAACTGGTATGATAACAATAGGATTAGTGGGTGGACTGGTGCTTTGGCGGCATGGAGGTGGTTTATCTAGTGGTGATAATTCCGCGAAACCAACCACGCCACCCCCAGCAGTATCTACTGCCTTGGCGCCAGATCCCACTCCAAAACCAATCCAGCCTGCAAGTGACTTAAACTTAGAAAAAACACCAAAACAAATAACTAAAAAGGCCCAATTAGAACGCCCACGAATGCCAAAAATGCGGCAATCGGGTCTATCAAATCGTCGCGCAAATCAAATGCCACCCAGTGCAGTGGCTGCACAACTGAAGCTGTTTCATCAAGCTCAAGCCAAAGCCAAACTACAGCAATACAATGAGGCACTAAAAACTCTCGATGTCTTAGAACGTCGCTATCCTCAAGGGTCACTTGAAGCAGAAATCATCATAAGCCGCGCTGAGTATCTTTGGCTGGCCGGACGTTATCAAGACGCTGCCAATTTAATTGAGAAACAAATCAATAACCCAGTTGTTGCTGCACGCAAAGCAGAATTATGGCTAACTCTTGGAGATGTGCGTCAGAGACAAGGGTCATGCAAAGAAGCTATAATTGCTTATCAACGAGCACTAGGTCTTGGTTTACGTCCTGCGGATGTAAAAGCAGCGCAAAAAGGATTAAAACGGTGTACACCATAAGCAAACATAGTTTCACCTTGCGTCTCATAGATGTCTTGGGCCTATATTCTGCTTTAATTCTCAGCCTGCTTTTGCAATCATGCACAAGTGTAATGGTCGGTGCCGAATGTCGCGAAGGTGAGGTATGCAGCTCACTTGAACTTATATCTTTAAGTACTACTGATAATGAAATATGGCCTGGTCGAGTAAATATTGATGTAACCGCAGCATTGCGAAACCGTAGCAGCCACAAAATTGAACATGCCGCTATAAAACTTACCTTTATTGATAGTTCAGGAGCGCGCGATGTTGATTTTGTTGCGAGACAAAATGTACCATGGTCTGGCTCGATTAAAGCAGGTCATCGTGTAGAAATTCCATTTACTGTTGATGTATCTCCACTAGCTTCTATTGAACGAGAAATTATTGTAAATGGTGAATTACTATTTATAGATGGTGGTGTAAGTTATGTGCTCAATGCTACAAAGCCTATACGCTTATATTTTGCTGCAATAAATAGCGATCTTACGGTAAATACAACAATTGACAGCGACGATGGCTCTAATAATACCGAAGGTACTGATAGCCTTTCATTACGAAAAGCTTTACGTATAGCTAATGAGCGGCCTGGGATAGACCGCATTACCTTCTCGCAAGATATTTTTATTACAGGTCAGCGTAATTTAATTACTCTTGATTCTAATTTGCCAGATCTACCACCTTTGCATGGTGATATTGAACCAACATTATTAATTGCCGACAACAATCGTGTCACTATAACACCTGACAGTGGTTATGATAACTCTCGTAGAGTCGGCATTAGTGTATATGGTCCTGCAGTTGTTTCAGGCATAGAATTTTTAGAAATGTCTAGATTAATTGAAAGTAGTGCTCAATGTCCTGATGAAGGTCCCGAGCCTGGTGTTGGCTCTGCAATACTTATCGCTGGTGGAGAAAATGCCGCCATAACCAATAATAATTTTGACGACACTGGTTTGCTCGTACGACCATGTATTCATCATTTAATTGCAGTGACTGCTGGTGAAAATCATGTGTTAGCTAATAACTTTTTTAATAGCCCAGCAGGAAGTGTTATTGGAATCTTTAGTTCACCTGTAGAAGTTCGCGGCAATAGAATAATAAACGGTCTAAATAATGGCGTTGTTATTGATGCCCCAGGAAATATAGTAAAATTTACTGGTAACCTTCTAGTAAATATGAGTGCCGTAGGGTTAGGAATATTTGATAACAACGATGTCGAAGCAACGCATAATACTTTTGTACGAACTCAATGTAATAGTATTATTGCATTAGCTCCTGCACGATTATGGTTACGAAATAATGTTTATATAGATAGCGAATATACTGCACTATCTTCACATAATAATGGCCTCAATATTAATGCGGCATATGAAGCAACTGATATCGCCGTATATTGTCAAAATTGTCTTGAAGCAACTATCGACTCTTCAAGTATGATCATTTCTGTTGATGCAGGTCTGGCTAATAGTTTGGGTTCGAGTTGGGAAGAATTAATGCCAACTGTAAATTCGGTGTTAATAGACTCTGGATTAGATGTCATCGATCGTAACGGCTCAGAAGTTGGGCGTTTCAGTGGTTATGCTAGTGACCGCGGTGCTATTGAAAGACCTTAATATTATACTGCTATAATTTTTCTCACCTTTTCAAGTAACTTACATTAATGCAACACTGTAACAAGAAGCCAGTTCTGTTTTTTGCTATAATAATTTTAAATAAGGAGAGATTTTTTTGCATTACCAAATACCTTCAGAGTTTTCTTGTCGTTTCAATTACTTGCATGATGCATGGTGGTGCGCTCCACGTGCAGAACGCTTTGTTCGTCATATAGGATTATCACACCATGAATCTGCGGAAACCGCTATAATTGTTAGTGAACTTGTAACCAATGCCGTGAAGTATGCTGGTGGTGGAGAGTTAAAAATTCGCTCGCTAATTTTTTCTTTATTAGTAGGTGTTGAAATCATTGTTAGTGACCAAGGCCCTGGTATTACAGATATTCATGCTGTTTTTATTGATGGCTATTCACAAGGTTATCAACGCGAGCCAGGTATCATTTTATCTGGTAGTCTTGGCACCGGCTTAGGTGCAGTAAAAAGGTTGAGTGATAAAGTTGAATTCACTCAAGCTCATGATCGTGGATTAATCATCCGAGTAATTAAATATTCACGAGCAGGATCAAAGTAGCGCATATCAGGTAATTGCAAGCACTATACAACTTGCATCATCAATATCTTTACCATGTTTTGACACAATTTTATCTGCAATTTCTTGAGGTGTTGCTTTAACGCCAAGAGATGAACTAATTTCTTTTATACAGGTCGATAAAGAAAACCGAGATGAAATCCCATCACTATAAATAGCTATGATATCATTAGATGCAATATTACAAGAAAATACTTTAACTGTGCGCACTCTACGCCCTAATATCCCAGCAATCGAAATAGGACGTATTGCATATTGGCTGATAGATTGTAGGGCAATATTGCCAATCCCAACAAAATGAAGCAATGATTTATCACGATCAATAACCACTAATGCTACTGCGGCACCACGAGTAGATGATAAGTTGCGATTAGCTGAATGTATTACTTGTTCTAGTTGGCTAATATCAGCAGCTTGTTCTACAGCGTCACAAAAAGCAGTTGCCGCGAGATTTGCATGTCGTCCATGACCAAGACCATCGGCAATAGCAATTACATAAAGTGCCGCTCTTTCAAAAGTGCGAATTACATCACCGCAAATAAGCTCACCTTTGCATGATCGTTGTGACACACCACAAATAACAGTGTTCATCTATTTTTCTTAATCGCAGTTATTTTTGTTCCTCTGCCAGGTATGGTATCAATACGCAACTCATCCATCAAAGCCTTAACCCCAAGCAAACCTCTTCCCATACCAGTCTTTGAAATATATTCTCCGTTAAGAATTTGTTCGATATTATTAATACCAAGACCATTATCTTTGGCGATCACTTCTACACTCATTGGATCGCCGGTTTTGATTGAGACAACGATTTCACCACCTTTGGTATATTTTACGATATTACGTGCCAATTCAGAAATGGCTGTTGCAACTCTAATTTGAATAGAAGCAGGAAATCCGGCAGCCATACATAAATCTTGACCAGACTTGCGTGCCGCTAAAATGTCATACTCGTTATTAATTAAAGTAGTTATGGCGTTAGGCACTTCAGTTGTTTTATAAGCTTTTAATAATAAAAAACGCATACGATTAAGGCATTGAGCACGACTTTTATCGTCATGCATATGCGCATTTAAACTTACAGATAATCGATTAAGAAAACGATCGACATCCGTACCTCTTGGCATCTCGAAATTTAAACCAGAAGCTTTTACCGTAGAAAAAAGTATTGCACGAGCAACGATCTCACCTACTGCATCACGTAAAATTTCTTGCATCTTCTCTTGTAATTCATTCATACGCTACTGCTTCCTCCCTCATTTGCAGCAGTACCGCTTTGGCGTTTAGTATCTGCTTCGCTATTGGCCGTTGTTTTCGTAATCTCGCTTAATACTGCGTGTGAATCGCCAGCTTTAAGGGTTTCTATATAGTCAATTGCCGTCTCTAAATTAAGTGCTGTTTTTACTCCCGTTAGATCCATTCCCATTTCTACTAAGGTAATAGCAATCATAGCATCAAGGCCGGATATAACCGTATGTGTACCCATTAATTTTGCCATTAAGGCAATATCTCGCAGAGTGCGAGTAATATAGGTATCCATAACATCGATACCCGAAACATCAATTATCAAGGCAACTGGTCCGCTACGTTCAATTTCAGCAGTAATATCATCTTTTAATTGCTTAACTAAGTCATCACTTAAGGCGACTTGAATTGGAACAATAAGATTACCATACAGTTTGATTAATGGAATCCGCAGACTAGATAGCATAACTCTCTCTTTAATAAACTTTTGTTTAGCTATGATGAGTAGATTTGAGACGTAAGCATTCTTTCAAACCAGCCTGCAAATCACGCATAGTGATTATAGCTGATAAATCTATACCCAGTTCGACAAGAGTTTGCGCGACAGCTGGGCGAATTCCGGTAACTACACATTTAGTACCTAGTAATTCAGCAGAACGAATAACCTTAATGAAATGGTCAGCAGTTCTAGTATCAACTACTTCGACGCCTGTTATATCAAGAATAACAAAACGCGCTTGGCGTGCTACCACTTCGTTAAGTAGCTTTTCCATCATTTCAGCAGTACGACGAGAATCAACTACACCAATAACCGGCAGCGCTAACACATCATCCCATACTTGCAAAATTGGAGTTGATAATTCTTGGATTGCTAGACGTTGATTTGTAATAGTTTCTACTTGTTTGCTAATTTCTTCAATAGTGTCATTTAATGCTGCGCTAAACTTTGCAATCAACTCATCGCTTGCCGTTAAACCAGACTCACTTACTCTAGCATTAAGGCGACCCGACCTAACTTCAGATAAGACGTGAAAGCATTCAGATAAACCAATAGCAATATCCATTGATGTTGTCTGAAACACATTCAAATCTCTTAATAGTTCATTAAGCAATTTACCAATTGTGACAGCTTGGTCGCCAGAAGGCCGCAGTTTTTCAACATCAACATGTACTTGGCAATCTCCTGCTTTGGCAGCTTCTAAAACTCGATGTAATTCGCTAATTACCAAAGCAATATCGGCATCGTTGTTCGCCATAATAACACTCCGCAATATCCTTAACGATCGTGATTAAAATTTAATCTGAGCAATCTTAGAGTCACCCTGAATAGTAATAGCAAGCAATGTTTTTTGCATACGCTGACACCATTTACGCACGTCGTCTTCAAATGTTGTGCAGTCTGCCAGAACTTCCAGAATGTCTCCGCTATTCAACTCAGGCATTTTTGAAGCAATTTTAAGAATTGGCTGGGGGCATCTAAGCCCTGTTGCATCAAGTTTGACTGTAGCCATAGTTAAACCCCTTTTTTATGATTTAATCCGCTTCCAATGTGATATCACCTTCAGTGTATCAAGGCTCGTAGTGGCAAGCTACGACCTTTTATTTTAACTTTCACCAATAATGCTACCGTTCGTTTATTTAGCACGCAACCTGATTTGGGGTGTCCCTGATTTTCCGTGTTTTTTAGGAGATTTTTTGCAAATATATTAGTAGCAAAGGTAGAATTAAACGTGATTCGTTTTTTTAAAAAATTAACGCATTGCGCATTAAAAATATTATTTTTGGCGCAATTTTGTATGCCTGTCTATATTTTTGCCAAAACTATACGTAAAAATACTTTAAATATTAATGTAGTACCAAATCGTATAGTTCTCGGTAAAAAAAATGCTATAGCTGTTGTTGATATAACTGTTGGTGATGCAAATAGTCGAGCAGGTGTGGCTGGTCTTCGGGTTAAAACTACAGCCGGCAAAATTGAAAATTTACATTATATCGGCAAAAATCAATTTCGTGCTTTTTTAAAACCACCCAGCGACAAATTTCCGCAAATAGCGGTTGTTAGTGTAGCGGATGTAGCCAAACTTGATACTGGGGATGCGCCACAAGTACAAATTGCAGCCGTAGCTTTTGCCGCCCCGCTTGAATTAAATGGAACTAGTGAGCCTGAAGTACAAGTAGTTATCGATATTGGTAAAAACCGATTTGGCCCTGTAATTAGTGATACCAGCGGAAAGTTTACCATTCCTGTCATAGTTGAGCCTGGTGAAGGATGGGCAACCGCAACTGCAAAAGATACCTTAGGAAATACATCCCACTCGCGTATTAATCTATATTTGCCGGTAGTACAAAGACTACAAACTTATATATTCCCCGAAACAATAATTACCGATGGTGAAGACATTGGCTGGATTTATGTAACGAGTCTTGGTCCTACTGGAGCACCACGAGCTACCCCATTAACAGCTACGGTAAAACATGGCTGCATTATAAAATCAGAAGTTATCGGTACTGGGCTCACCCGCTTTGCGTATCTTGCACCACGAATAGCAGATAATAGCAATGACACTCTCACACTTAACGCACCTAAATGGAAAATGAACGCAACTTTTAAAATTGCGCTCTCATCAGGACCACCTACTACAATTAAATATATTGCCTCACCATCACCAACCCCAGCAGATGGTAACACAAATACAAAACTACAAATAATGGCATATGATGCCTCAGGTAATCCTGCTTCTGGTCATAGTGTCGCAATTTCACTTGGTGAGTTAAGGTTAGCAGCAAATGAAATTAAACCAGGAGTATACGAATCCACTCTTGCACCTCGCCAGCTTGCCGGTGTCTTGACAGGTAAAATATTATTACAACCTCAAGCTCAACGATGTATGCGCCCACGTGCGCTTAAACATAATAAATATATGTGGGTGCTTGATCGACGAGGTATCCCTTGTCTCGGTGAACTTATTGGTATTGCAGTGGATGGCACAACTAAATGGCGACAATTAATTACTACCGGAGATGATATAAAAGGTGTAATCATACCAACTTCTAATGAAGATATATTATTAGTTTTTACTGATATTTCTGGCGAACAGTATGTTGTCATACCACCTGAAAACAATCAGGACGAAAAATTAATTGTAATGCCTTTAATTGAACATCCAATTGAAGTGGCTTGGCGTGTTCCAGTTGCGGCAGAATTGCATCTAACTACGCTTGAAAAACAAACAGGCTGGGCGAAAATTCGGTTACTAAGTAATAGTATTGAAGATCTTGAGCAACGAGTAAGTCTTGATGCTACCGGCGCCAGCATACAACCAATTGGTAAAGGTTTGAAATATATTGACTATACTATCAACTGGAGCTCAGGTCAAATTGTTGACGTACTTGCTACTGACAAGCAAACGGGTATTTCAGCATGGCTGCGTTTAGAATAGCAACATATATCCCTAATAGTATAATTAGATCATTATATGTAGCTGTGTATTTAACTCGTACTAAAATTCACAAGTTATTTGTATTTATAACTTTTTTACTATTAGCACTATTTCCACATGCACTTCGTGCACAAGCAATATCAATTAGCGGAGCACCAAACAGCATCTTTGATGGTAATGTTGTTGAGATAAATATCAGCAGCACTCCAATCTTAGCTATGTCAATGGATATCAGCTTGCCTGTTGGTTTTGAGCTTGTTGCTATAGAAAATAATCTTGGCGTAGTAATATTACAAAGCGAAGACCTCGGCACTACTTGCCCATTGTTAGGTGGTTATTATACTTGCAATATATCAGGTATATCTATTGGACCTGGAATAAATCCAGTATCTAGCTTAATAGAACAACAGATAAATTTTCCTGGCAGCGGTATATCTATATTAAATGCTAAAGTTTTTGTGCGCTTAAAATTGCCGATATGTGCCCCACCGGTATTGCGAGTTTATGATGAATTCAACAATCCGGTACCATCTTTATCTTATGCGCCAATGGCACCATTATGTAGCTCGGTTGAAATCCCCACTGCTGTTGTTTTTGTGCCAACTGGTGGTAATGCTATAGCAAGCCGTAATGGTACGCCCTTAATTTTGACTTTATACGCTCAAACAAACTCAGGTCTACAACCTATTTCTGAAGCTATTTCTGATCCAAATGTTCGTGCTAATATATTTAAATGCCGTCGTACATCTGTTGATGCTACTTATGGTGCATGTGAAAGCGGTTCCTTTCCAGGTTTTCTCACCCTAGCAGCTTATAATAATTCTCCCGCAAGTATAATACTTACAGCAGTTAATGACCCAAATCCTATCCCGGGGGATGCACAACTTGAAGCACAACTTGAAACAACTAATTCTATCTCAGGTTCGGTATTAATAACTGTAGAACAACCAGTAGCTAATGGTTCATTAACCTTAGGGTCACAACCTGGGCTGACAATTAGCGAAAGTACGAACGTAACATTCAATGTAACCAACGCTTATAATGCAAATGGTGGTTATGAACCTCTTAAAGCTACTTGGGCGATTACCAATG
Organism: Deltaproteobacteria bacterium; assembly: GCA_016931625.1. Lineage (NCBI taxonomy): Bacteria > Pseudomonadati > Myxococcota > Myxococcia > Deltaproteobacteria bacterium. Next base: position 30,449 of record JAFGEK010000164.1, read on the forward strand.
TTTCACCAAGCATCAATGACTCTATTATACGTTCTTGGTTCAATGCTGCAGCAGCTTCATTAAATATTGCCCAATTGTTCGAACAAGTTACTAATGTAACTGTTGAAGCTAGCCATACTAATCCAGATTCAAGCGTAACCACGGCTAATTTAACTTTAGCCATAGACGCTGCACCTATACCTCCAACTTCTTGTTTATTAGTTGCTGAGCAAAATACTATCGTCACCGATACCACAACCAACATAAGTATTGTTAGTGCTGATGGGCGTGACTTAAGTGACAATATCACAAACTGGAGCATTGTCAGCGGCACTGGCGAGCTTACCGTCGACCCTCAAAATCAAAATCTTGCTCACTATAAGTCGCCTACCGTAATTACCAATGCGCGGATACATGTTGAGTTATCGAACAGTATATGTGGCGAGACTAGTTTAGAAACTGACATTGAAGTAATTGAAGATGTTCGACTTGCATTCGCTTTTGCAAAAAAAACAATAGCAACTGGCAATATTGCTATTGGACAAGCCACTATCACCAATTTAGTTCAAAGCCAACGCTCGGGACTCATTCTAAAGTTGAAATCATCTCCAGCTTTAGCTGTACTTAATAAATCACCTCGAACCGATTCTAAGACTATAATAGCCAAAAATAACAGCGCAAGTGATATATCTGCCTATACTATTACGATTGATAATGAATCTACTCATCAAATTGAACATGCATTTTTAGCCCGTCATAGTGCTGGTTGCGGTAAAGCACATGTTGAACTGTCTCTGCATCGCTCGTTAAACGGCCCTGCTATTGCCCAAGCTTCTAGTAGTATTGAAATAGAATGTGATCCTGAACTTACATTTGCTACGGTATTTGGCCGAGTCTTTGCAGACAGCAACAATAATCAAGTTCAAGATGATGATGAACCTGGTATTGCTGGTGCCTTAATTGCAAGTGCTGCTGGTGTCTATGCTGTTAGCGATCGCAACGGCAACTACCATTTAAATCGTTTAACCGTTGGACGTCATGTCATAAAAATAGATGCGGCAAGTTTACCGGAGGGAACTAAAGTAAATGAAGCAAGGCGTGAAGTGACTCTCACTCCTGGTGTTTTTGTACGATTAAGTTACGCTGTTGAAATACCAAAGCTTAAACTTGATTCATCGTTGCAACTTAATACCAATAAAAGTGGCATTATTATAAACCAAGGCAAACTTACTTATAAAGCCTGTTTTCATTTACCTCAAGATGGTATCTTAACTGCATTGCGTGACAAGACCGTAATAATTGCGGATAAATCGTGTGCTGATTCGGATGAAGCTGTAGCCATCGAATTACCGCTAGCCCAAAATAATATTAACTCTGATGACCATTGGTTATTACATCTACGTACTAAAGACGGTCGCATGTGGCTATGGGTTTTTGCTGTTCATATCTATCGCCGTACCAGTGGAGATCAGTTAGTCGTACCATGGGGACCACGTTTTATCGGCGGTTTAATATTGCCTTCAATAAATTTGCAAAATCGTCCATTGGTTTTTAATGCATTACTTGCTGAAGCTGTAAATTTAAAAATTTCTGCTACATCAACTGCGTCATGCTCGCTGGGCGGGAAAATTGGCCCGGATCAATGTCAATTAAGCTTAACCGAAACAGATCGCGAAGTGAGTATCGCATTTGATGCCCACGCTGATCGTGGTGGTGATGATCCTCCACTAATGTTTATCAGCTTACCGCTAGCTATAAGCCCGACAAGGCACTTTTTTGTAGGTAGGGCTAGTGCCCAAATTGAAGGACTATTACAAAAAGATCATAAACCACTTGGTAATGGTGGTGGTGCATTTTTTTACCGAGCACAACATGCAAACGGTGTGTTAGCCACTGCGGGTGCTGACTTGCCTGCACGAGAACTTATTTTAGGTGATGATGGTCGACGTCTTTCTTGGGGCAGTATTGCATCACGCTTGCTTGGTCATGATCCTCGTCGTGTATTTCGCAGTCTTGATCCTGAAAATTACTACCCTACTTATGGTGATGTCAGTACAGTTATTGATGAACGAGAAGCAGGTGGCCGATTTTTTGCACGACTGCAAAAAGGCCAAAACTATGCTAAATGGGGCGGAATTAATACAGAAATCAACAATCAAGAATATGGTCAATATATCCGTTCATTGTATGGATTTGGGGCTAAATTAATACTCGATGAACCATCACAAAATATGGGAGTAAGTCTTGTTGCATTTGGTGCAAAGCCAGATACAGTTGCTTCTCATGATGAGTTTGATACTACTGGTGGTTCATTATATTTTTTGTCACATCGTGATGTTGTCGAAGGTTCTATCCATATAGTTTTTGAAATACTAGACGAAATTTCAGGTTTACCAATTCGCAAAGTAAAACTAACTGAAGGTATCGATTATGAAGCCGATTACCTTGGCGGCAGAGTTTCGCTTGATTTAGCATTACCTATGCGCATCTTTGGGCATTCACTTACCAGTCAACAATTCGCAGGTGCCCATGGACGTCTATCAATTGATTATGAGTATTATCCCGGCGCCAATTTAAGCGATGGTTTTAGTGCTGGTGGGCGTATTGAAGCTCGTATGGGTCCATTAAATATAGGCGGCACTTTAGTAAGTGAATTCTCAGATAGCATCACAAAATTCAATGACCGCAACTATGATTTGCTGGCAGCGACTGCACGTTTAACTTTTGAAGATTATTTACGCCTTCGTGTTGAATTTGCTCATAGTAAAGGTATAAGTCATCAAACTTTTCGCTCACCAGATGGAGGCCTAACCTCATTAGCCATGGCTACAACATCAGAAAAACCGCAGGGTAATGCTATCGCATTAGAAGCATCTAGCAAATATTCTATTTTACAGGTCGGAGCATATGGTCGTTTAGTTGAACAAGGTTTTTATGACTCAAAAACCGCGGCTGATAACAAACTTATGCAATTTGGTGGTCGAGCCGAAATAACACCTCTAAATAGCACTCGCATATGGTTACAAGTTGATCATCGTGAATTTGATAATTTGCAAACTTCTGTATCTAAACGTGATCTTGGGCTTGCTGGAATTTCACATAAAATATCGTTGTTTGATTTAAGTACTGAAGGACGCTTCGAAAAAATTACCAGTTACGATGATACTCTTGCCCTTGGTGCTGAAATTGGTTTACGCCTTAATAACGAATGGCGTATTTATACACGACGGCGACAGCAGCTTTCCGAGTCGCAACAAGCCAAGCTAAGCGCAACCGCTATAGGGGCTAGTTTGCAGACTCCTGGTTCTTTGTCTTTTGCAGCTGAAGCTGGCCTCTCTGATATAGGTCATAGCTTCGGACGTGCTCAAGCTGGAATACCGTTGGCTGATGGCATTGAAATGTATGCTGCTTATGTAACTGATGCACAAGCTGGCTCTCGGGTTAGTGAAACTATTGATAGTGTTGGCGGCTCTTCTTTAGTCGTAGGCGGACGACAAAAGTTAAAAGATTCTTCAATTCTTTATAGTGAACAACGTGTTGCAATCGCAGGTAATACTCGCAGTTTAACACGTTCTGTTGGTGCACAAACAACACTTAATCGTCACCTTGCTTTAGTAATAGCTTATGAGCGTGGCGCTTTTGATACAAACCAACAAATAAAAATCATTCGTGATGCAGGTAGCGCTGGTATAGTTTACCAACATACAAAATGGTCACTTATATTTGGTGTTGATGCACGCCACGATGATGGAAATCATGTTAAAGCTGTAAGCGCTGGTGCTCATAGCCGCTTAGAAGCACATTTAAATGATGCAATTACGGTTGCGGCTGGTGGTCGTGGTTCAAACAATTATTCACAACAAGATAGCAATCAACTTAAAATTGACAAAGCTAGCTGGGAAGCATCGGCCGGCCTGGCCTATAGGCCAATAAAAAATGAAAGCATCAATATATTTAGCCGCTATGCTCTACAAAATGAACGTACACCAGCTATAGACACAACTCCACGCACTATATCACTTTCTCACTTACTTGCCTTTTCAATTATTTTTAATCTTGATTCGCTAAAAGGCGCTTCGGTATATAGATTACCTTTTGATATTGGCCCAAAAGTATACTATCGCCACACTACCGTACATAGAAGCGATAACTTTGCAAATGATCAAGCATTAATTATGTCTCTAAGAGGAGATTGGCATTTAAGCAACACTGCTGGTTTTGACGCCAGTATTGAAGGGCGTACCTGCCGAACAATTGGTGTAAAAATACCTCCTAGCTATGGGGCCCTTTTTGAGGCTAGTGCTCTTGTCATAAATTGGCTCAGATTAGGTGCTGGTTATAATCTCAGCGAAATAGCAACAAGTGGGGTTAATTGTCATGAACCTGGGGCTAAAGGTTTATTTGTACGAGCAGAAGCTTTATACTGAAAGGTTGCACAATTAGCCACTAACCCCTATGTTTACCCTATGCATCAAAATTCTTTAAACCCTGATGAATCGCGTGGGCAAAAAGCAATAGCCACGCTTGAAACACTACTTAAGCAACGTATCGTAATCGTAGATGGTTCAATGGGTGTGCTTATTCAATCCTACAAACTTAGTGAAAATGATTTTCGTGGTAAAGAATTTGCGCTCCATCAACAAGAGCTTAAAGGATGCAATGATATACTGTGCCTAACTAATCCTGATTTTATTAGTTCTTTGCATAAGAGTTATTTTGATGCTGGGGCTGATATAATCGAGACCAATACCTTTAATGCCACGGCCATTTCGCTTGCTGATTACGGCCTAGCACACCGAGTTTATGATATCAACAAAGCTGGCGCTGCAATCGCGCGAGCCACTGCAGACTCTGCCATGCAAGCAAAACCAGGTCGTCCACGATTAGTAGCTGGATCTATCGGCCCCACCAACAAAACTGCTTCATTACCTTATGATGTAAATCGCCCTGGTTTAAGAAATACTAGTTTCGATGAGCTTTGTAAGGCCTATGCTGAGCAAGTACGAGGGTTACTTGATGGTGGTGTTGATATTCTTTTACCTGAAACGGTTTTTGATACCTTAAATCTTAAAGCAGCATTATTTGCCATTAACCTTGTTTTTACTGAGCGCAATACTTATTTACCAGTAATTGCATCAGCCACTGTCGTAGATAAAAGTGGCAGAACATTAGCTGGACAAACGGTTGAGGCATTATTCACCTCAATTGCTCATGCAAATCCTTTTGCTGTTGGTTTAAATTGTTCAACCGGCCCTGCGGCGATGCGTCCGTACCTTGAAGAATTGGCAGCTATTGCCAATTGTTACATTAGCTGTATACCCAATGCTGGCTTACCTAATGCCTTTGGTCAATATGACGAAACACCTGAACATGTTGCCAATGTGCTTGCAGAGTTTGCCCATTCAGGTTTAGTTAATATTGTCGGTGGCTGTTGCGGTACCACCCCTGAACATATCCGCGTCATCTCTGACGCAGTAAAAAATATTGAGCCGCGCCAAAAACCAACCATTAAGGCGGCAACCCTTCTTTGTGGTCTTGAATTGTTAACCCTGCAGCCAGATAGCAACTTTATTGTTATTGGTGAACGAACTAATGTTGCAGGCTCAAAAAGATTCGCCAGGTTAATAAAAGAAGGCGACTATGAAGCTGCACTTGAGATTGCTCGCAACCAAGTACAAGGTGGCGCAAATATTATTGATGTGAATGTAGATGAAGGATTGCTTGATGTACCTCAAGTAATGCAGCGCTTTTTACATTATTTAGGTGCTGAACCTGATATCGCTCGCTTGCCAATTATGATTGATAGCTCTGATTTTGCGGTTATTGAAGCAGGGCTAAAATGCTTGCAAGGCAAAGGTATTGTTAACTCACTTTCACTAAAAGAAGGTGAAGAAAAATTCATTAAGCAAGCCTCTATAGTACTACACTATGGCGCTGCTGTTGTAGTTATGGCTTTTGACGAGCGAGGCCAAGCAGTTACTTGCGAGCGCCGTATTGAAATATTATCTCGCGCTTATCATATATTAACCGAGCAAGTCGGTTTTGCACCTGAAGATATTATTTTTGATCCAAATGTTTTAAGTTTAGCTACAGGTATTGAAGAACATAATAATTATGGCGTTGCCTTTATCGAATCTTTACGCCAACTCAAACAATTATTTCCACGCGCACTCCTTAGCGGTGGTATATCAAATGTATCTTTTGCCTTACGTGGTAATGATGCAATACGTGAAGCGTTTAACGCGGTATTTCTTTATCATGCAATAGAAGCTGGTCTTGACATGGGCATTGTTAATGCTGGCCAGCTTGCCATCTATGATGAAATACCAAGTGAATTACGCGAATTATTGACAGACGTTATCTTCAATCGCCGATCTGATGCGACTGAAAGATTAATTATTTATGCTCAAAATGCTAATCTTTCCTCCCGTACCGCCAAACGTGATGATGCTTGGCGACAACAATCGGTCACTGAACGATTAAAACATGCCCTAATTTCAGGTGATGATACTTATATCGAAGTAGATACGAATGAAGCTCATCAAACTCTTGGCAATCCGTTAGTAGTTATTGAAGGGCCATTAATGGCCGGTATGAGCGTTGTTGGTGAACTTTTTGGTGCGGGTAAAATGTTCTTACCGCAAGTAGTAAAAAGTGCGCGAGTAATGAAAAAAGCGGTAGCAATACTTGAGCCTTTTATGGACAGCGCCAAAGATCGCACTAATGCACGCGCAACTATTGTATTAGCTACGGTTAAAGGCGACGTGCATGATATTGGTAAAAATATTGTAGGCCTGGTGCTTGCTTGCAATAACTATCGTATAATTGATTTGGGTATTATGGTACCTACTGCACAAATCGTTGCTGCCGCGCGCGAGCATAAAGCTGATATTGTGGGTGTATCAGGCCTAATTACACCTTCTCTTGATGAGATGGTTCATGTTGCTGCCCAGTTGCAACGTGAAGGTTTAAGTATTCCGTTATTAATTGGCGGTGCTGCCACTAATAAAAAACATACTGCGGTTAAAATTGCACCTGCCTATGATGCGGTTTCGGTACATGTTGCTGATGCTTCAAGAGTTTCAGGGGTGGTTAATGAGCTACTTAATCAATCCCAAAAACAAGGTGCGATTGATCGCATCAGACAAGCGCAAGAATCATTGCGGCAAAATTTTTTAAACAATCAAAACTTGCCAATCATTGCTTATAGTGAAGCACAAAAACTTGCACCTAAATTGCAATTTAATGATTCTACAATTGCCAAACCATATTTTTTAGGAGTAAAAACTTTTACACCCTCTTTAAGAGAAGTCACCGAATATATTGATTGGTCACCGCTATTTCACGCTTGGGAACTCAAAGGAGTTTATCCGGCAATATTAGACAAACCTGACATCGGCCCAACCGCACGTGAATTATTCGCTAATGCGCAAGCAATATTAGAACATATTTTACATGATAATTTACTTGAGGCTCGCGCAGTATACGGCTTCTTTGCTGCACAGAGCACTGGTGATGACATTATACTTTATACTGATGATACATTAACAAACGAGTTACTGCGATTGCATAGTTTACGCCAACAGACTAAACGCGGTCACGTAAATTTGTATGCTTTAGCTGACTTTATTGCACCACAATCCAGTAAACTATGTGACTATATCGGAGCATTTGCGGTTACCACAGGGTTTGGTGTTGATGAATTAGCACTTCAGTATAAAAAGCAACAAGATGATTATAATGCAATTTTAATTAAAGTTATTGCCGAGCGTTTGGCTGAAGCTTGTGCTGAAATGCTACATGCTCAAGCGCGCCGCGATTGCGGTTTTGGCAGAGATGAAAATTTATCACTTACAGATTTATTACATGAACGTTATCGCGGTATACGACCGGCCTCAGGTTATCCAGCTTGCCCAGATCATACTGAAAAAGAGTTACTCTGGCGTTTACTCAACGTCAAAAAAAATATCGGTCTCACCCTAACTGAAAACTATGCTATGTGGCCTGCAGCAGCGGTGAGTGGCCTATATTTTAATCATCCAGCGGCTCGTTATTTTACCCTTGGTAAAATTGGCGAAGACCAATTAGAAGCATATGCAAAACGAAAAAATATGGATATTGACGAGGTAAAACATTGGTTAGAACCAATACTATAGTTGTTACTAACGAATAGTGCTGGTTAAAATGGATTATTCACAAACTCTTTAAATTCGTTTGAATTTTCAAGAATTTTTGTTGCTGCTGCTCTAATGTTATCCACTGTCTCATCAGGTAATGATAAAGTAGTAATAACACTTTTTAATTCATGGCGTTCTTTTGCATCTTTTAAACCGTCAAAACTTAGTTCAATAAATATGGCAATTGAATACAAAGCTAACTTAATGTTTTTTAACAATTGCATTCTTACTCGCAGCACGCTACGCACATAAAAATTAAATGCAAACTACAGGAACTCTTAGCATGACTACTACTGAAAAAGTAATCATTATTGGTTCAGGCCCTGCCGGCCATACTGCTGCAATTTATACAGCTCGTGCAAATTTGCAGCCACTAATGTTTGAGGGTTTTATAAAAGGTGGCTCCCCTGGTGGTCAATTAATAACTACTACTGAAATTGAAAATTTTCCAGGTTTTCCTGAAGGCATCAGTGGCCCTGAGTTAATGGGCGCTTTAAAAAAACAGTCAGAAAGATTTGGGACTCAATTTATAACTGAAGATGTCGACGCTGTTGATTTATCTTCACATCCGTTTAAGGTGTCTGTAGCTCAACAAGACTACTTTACTTTGGCACTTATCATCGCAACTGGCGCTTCTGCTCGATATTTAGGGCTTGAAAGTGAAAAACGCTTACTAAATCGCGGTGTCTCTGCCTGTGCGACTTGTGATGGTGCGCTGCCAATGTTTCGTAATCGAGATTTGATTGTAGTCGGTGGCGGTGATACTGCCATGGAAGAAGCAAATTATTTGACTCGCTTTGCCAGCACTGTTTGGTTAGTGCATCGCCGTGAAGAATTCCGCGCTTCAAAAACCATGCAAGATCGCACCCGTAAAAACCCAAAAATAAGTTTATTAACCAGTATGGTAGTTGAAGAAATCCTGGGAGATGATCAAGTTTCAGGTATTCGTCTTCGTCATGTAGTAACTAATGAAGTGATTACTAAACCTGTCGCAGGTGTTTTTATCGCTATTGGACATCAACCAAATACTAGCATCTTTTCTGGTCAACTTGAACTTGATGATGTTGGCTATATCAAAACTAAGGGTAATTCTTCGTACACCAGTGTAGCAGGTGTCTTCGCTGCTGGTGATGTTAAAGACCATGTCTATCGACAAGCAATCACTGCTGCTGGTAGTGGTTGTCAAGCTGCTATCGATGCAGAGCGTTGGCTAGAATCATAAAAACTCCACATAATCTAGGGTATCTCATATCGACGCCCACTGTTAGTATTTATAATAATACTATTACCGTCAGTTACGATTTCTATCATCCCATCTTGATCCGTTCTAAATATTTCAGCGTTATATGTCTGATACCTCTCTATTACTTCAGCTCTCGGGAAGTTAAAACGATTGTTAGCCCCAACTGAGATTATCGCCACTTTTGGTTTTAATGCAGTAATAAATTTTCTTGTTGATGAAGTATTGCTACCGTGATGCGGGACTTTTATAACATCAACTACTGGAACTCTCTCAGATAATTTACTCTCTGTATTCGCCTCAATATCACCTGTAAATAAAATCGAATATTTTTTATATTGTAACCGTAATACTATTGAATTTTCATTGTCATTAAGTGTTGGGTCGAACAGAGATTTATCTTCATCATTATTATGACCTGGATGATATAACTCAATAGTAGTATTGCCTCGTTTCTGGATTTTTGCTAACTGGGCACTTAATTTAATTATTCCCCCATTCTCTTTAACTGCCTTTATTAATAATTTCATAGTTGGTAAGTCTGCTCCATTACCACTCCACCATAATTCTTTTATTTTAAAATGCTTAGCTATATATGCAAAACCTTCTAAATGATCTGGATGTGGATGAGATACCATTGCTAAATCGATTGTACGAATACCTAAACGTCGCATCATTGGTGCCACAGTCTGTTGACCAGGGTCGAAACCTTTTGCATTAAGCGAACCACCAGCATCAATTAATATTACTTCTCTATCCGGTAGCTGGATTAAAGCTGCATCACCTTGACCTACATACAATTGCTGTACAACTAATTTTCCATTATGATGATGCCCTGGCCCTAACCGCCAATAATATGAACTACAAACAATAACACAAACAACTATTCCAATATACTGCGCAAGTCGTTTTTTGGGTTTTATGACTATAGTAAGCAAACCAATATAATATACTATCATTTCAAAATAAGTTGGTGCGGCAACATCAATTGCTGACCAGGTTTTTGACCCTAAATAAGTTATAAGACTATCGAGTACAATTAGTGTTGTTTTAAGTCCTATACGAAGTATTTGTTCTAACATTTCTGATATTGGCGCAATTAGAGAATACAATAATGCACCAGGTGTTGCCACTGCCGACCCAATTGGTACACCTATTAGATTTGCTAACGGTGCAATTAAAGACACTCTACCAAAATAATATGCTGCTATTGGTAAAGTCGCTAATGTTGCAACTATTGAGGCAAGTATTAAATTGGCAGCAAAACGACCTAATCGATGCCATAAGTTTTGTGATGTTTTTAATCGAGGCAATAGCAATAGAAACAAAATACTTACAAACGAAAATATAAAACTTAAGTCATAAAGGCTTACTGGCATAATAATAAGTATTAATACTCCTGCTATACCCACTGCATTAATTACTGAACTTGGTCGACCAATAGCAATACCACATAAAAATGCTACACCCATTATCGTGGCCCGTACTGCAGGAGAAGGCGAACCAGCCCAACAACAAAATAAAATTATAAGTGGTATTGCAATAATAGCGGCCACACGTCTTACCGACCAGCGTTCTGCAAAACGCGGAATGAGTAGAAGCAATTGACTAACGATGATAAACACTAAAGTAGCTATTAAAGTAATATGAAGACCACTAACAGAAAGTAAATGAGTTAAACCAGATACTGACCAATATTCTCGCATCTCAGCATTAATAGCGTTTTGATCGCCATTTGATAACGCCTTAGCAATCGCACTATGTTTTGCTTCAAAATGATTTTCAAATCTTTCACTTGAACTATCCCTAGCTCTATCTATGAAGGCGCTTAAACTTTGGGCTCGTTTAGTAAAAGCATATGGTGATTTAGCGATTGCTCGTCCCGAAAGACCATCTCGTCGAGCAATGATTTTAGGATCAGGATCAGTCGGATTACGTCGTAATGTTAATGGTTCTATTGTTAAACGAAGGGTGATTTCATCACCGCTTGCAATACGTTCATTTTGCCATAGTTTTATACTCACTCTGCCCGTTCGTGCTAACCATGTTTCACCACATCGTTGTGCTAGTAAATCTAGATGAACCAATCGCCCCATATTGTTAGTGGTGGGCGAAGTTACTCGACCAACTACCCTAGCTACACGAGCATGCCAATAATCAGTTGCATCAATACAATGTACTTGAATTGGTGGTGGTAATTCATCAGTAGCCGCAAGAAATGCTCCAAGTAAAATAAAACCAAACCATGTAACAATAAAAGTTCCGCATCGTCGATTTATCGCCCTACGCAAAAGCAACAATAAGCCGCACAATGCTAAAGCTAGAAACTCTACTGATATTTGAAGCAAATCATCGGCTAATATGCCTGTGGCAATTGCCGCAAATACCGCAAGCATTGGTGCTGATAAAATATTTTCAATTAAGCGTTGTTTATAATTAGTCGCCCTCATCCCCCCCCCAAAAAAAACAACAACAAAATACTACGGCGCTAGTATTTACTTTAATATTATATTATTCGCAGATATTAAAAATAAGTTGCCGGGTGCGCGTTCAAAAATTGCTCAGGCCGATTAACCGTTTATAGTTAGTTGAAATATCAAGATAATTTACAAAAAGTACACGTA